>JANYCE010000323.1 GCA_025360445.1 Betaproteobacteria bacterium | reverse complement strand
ACCGGCGAAGTGAAATACCCGCCGAGTTCGCGTTTCATGATGGCGACGATGTTGTTGCACGCGTTCATCAATGCGCTCCTTTGACGGTATCGGGTAGCGTGATGGCGCGGAACACTTCATCGAGCCGGCCTTCTTCGACATGAATCTCGTCGAGTTGCCAGCTTTCGCGCCGCGCGAGATCGGCGATGCTGCCGGCAAACGCGCCGTTGCCGCCGCGTTCATGCGGGTACGCGCGCATCACAATGTTGCCATCAGTGTCACTCACCACTTCGGTATTGGCGGCGAGCGGCGCGAGCTTTGCACTTAATGTCGTCGCATTGGCGCTGCGGGTTGCGAAGCGCACGGCGCCGGCGAATTCCGAGCGCGCTTTTAGTTCCTGCGGGGTGCCGCTCGCAACGATGCGGCCGCGGTCGATGATGATCACGCGTGTGCACGCGGCCTCGACTTCTTCGAGAATGTGCGTCGAGAACACGATCGCTTTGTTTTCGCCCATACGCTTGATAAGGCCGCGCACTTCGTGCTTTTGGTTCGGGTCGAGGCCATCGGTCGGTTCATCAAGCACGAGAATATCGGGGTCATGGATGATCGACTGCGCCAGACAGGTGCGGTGCTTGTAGCCTTTCGAAAGCGTGTCGATGGTTTGATAAAGCACGCCTTCCAGGAAGCAGGTTTCTACCGCGGTGTGAATGGCTTTTTTCTTGGCGCCGCCTTTGAGGCCGCGCAAATCGGCCGCAAATCCGAGAAAACCATGCACCGTCATGTCGGCATAGCCGGGCGCATTCTCCGGCAGATAGCCAATCAGGCGCTTGGCAGGCAACGGATCGTCAACAATGTCGAAACCGCCGATCGTCACACTGCCCGAAGTCGGCGGATAAAATCCTGTGATGATTCGCATGGTGGTCGACTTGCCGGCGCCGTTGGGGCCGAGAAAGCCAAGCACTTCGCCGCGTTCAACGCTAAAGGAAATATCGTCGACCGCATGCTTTGCGCCGAACGACTTCACCAGATGGTCAACTTTTATCATTCTGAGTCCCCGGCCGCACCGGCGAGGTGGCCGGTCGGCGAATTTTTTTGTGCATTCATTAGAACCGCGTCAAACGCCTCAGGCCCGTTGCCGCTTATCGACCGTTCTTACGTGCAGGAAATTCCCGCTCGATGGAGCGGATCGTAAAGTAAGCGTTGATATTGTTGCGGCCAGTGCGAGACAGCCCGCTTTGGCCAAACGCGGGAGCCGGATTATCGCAGGTTTTGCGCTGCGAGGGCGCGCGCGACGGAAAACTACGTTACTCGGGCAGTGCGTTCAGAAAATACATCGCCTTCAGAAGCGTGCTTGGCTCCCCCAGCGGACCATACCAGCGCGCGTAAAGATTCATAATTTCGCCGCTACGATAAAGTTGCGCGAGCTCACGGTTGACCGCGAGCCGAAAGTCGGCATCGCGACGCATCATCAGCGCATATGGCTCGTATGAAAACATATCGTCGCTCAAGCGATACGACGGCGCGTCGATTGCGTTCAACGCAAGCGCGATCAAAATGACGCGATCGGACGCATAGGCATCGGCGCGGTCTTCGCGCACTGCGCCATAGCCCTCGGCATGAGTCTTAACCGGAATGATGTCCGCCGTGACTTGCGCCTGATCGAGCGCCGCTTTCAATACTTTTTCAGTCGTGGTCCCCGGAATTACGGTGATCTTGCGGCCGGCCAGGTCTTTGACCGTCGCGAGCTTCGTGCGCACCTTGCTGATATAGCTACCGCCATCGACGAATATCGTGTTGCTGAAGTCGACCTGTTCTGCGCGCGTCAGGGTATGCGTCGTCGAACCGCATTCGATGTCGATCGCGCCGGACATGGTTGCCGGGATCCGCGAATTGACGTCGACCTTGACCCATTTAACCTCAAGCTCGGCGAGATTTAATTGCTGCTGGATGCCTTCGGCAATGCGCTTGCACAAGTCAACCGAGTAGCCCTGCGGCCGGTTGTCGTTGCTCAGGAATGAAAAAGGTACGGCTGTCTCGCTGTAACCCAGCATGATCGTTTTTGCGGCCCGTATTTTGTTTAAAACGCCGGCTGCTTCAGCCGCGAGCGCCGTGGGCATGCACAGGCAGGCCAGAGTAAAAGCCGCAATCAAATTTTTCACGTGCGCCCTTTTTGTTCGTTCTCGTGGATTTTCGCCGCCGGGCTGGAGGCACGTCCGGGAAAGCCAAGTGGTGCCGGGTAAAGGATTCGAACCCTCGACCGTCGCATTACAAATGCGCTGCTCTACCAACTGAGCTAACCCGGCCCGGCCTCAATTTTCTCATACTTGGCGCCTCGAACCGCAATATCCGCGACGGCGACGAACGCGGCGTGGTTAGCGCGCCAGCAGAGGCAATGGCTCGAGCGTATTTTCAATGTGCCGCACGCGGTCGCCTACTTTTAAATCGGGCTCCATCTCATGGTTTACGAAACCAAATTGCCCGTTGTCATAGCGCACAGTCACCTCCCACGCAAGGCGAGTCGTTGGCTCGCGCAACACGCGCTGCGGTCCGCCTGCGCCGAAACTGATCAGCGGCACTGCGCGCGTTTCATTGCCGGTGCCGCCGGCATGCGGCGCAGATGCGATACTTGGCAACAGGTTGCGTTCGGGCGCCACCGGTTTTTCGATACGCCGGATGTTGTAAACCATGCCGCACTCCGGACACAGAATTACCACGCGTGGTTTGGCTGCCGGCGTTTCATCTGCGGCCATCGCCCCAGCAGTTACGACCGTCAGCGTTAACGCAGCGAAAATGCTCAGATAGCGTCTGCGAGATTCGCGGGGCATGAGGCCGGCGTTCATATCGATACCTTCAATCGCTTTTTAGCCTGACGTTTAAACGGGCAGCGAGGTGCGGACAGTTATTTGACGATTTGAAGTCGCGGTTTGCCGCCGGGCGCCGGCGGGGGCGGCTCCGATTCTGAAGGTGCGGCGGAACCCTGCTCCGGCTGGAAAAACAGCCCCTGATTGTTTTCCTTGGCGAACACGCCCTGGACCGCCGTCATCGGAACCGAGCATTCGCGCGAAACGCCGGAAAACCGGGCGGCGAACTGAATAATGTCGTCGCCTATGGTCAACCGGTGCGCTGCGTCAGGGCTGATGTTGAGGACGATTTCGCCGTTTTTTACATGCTCCATCGGCACGCGCGTGTTCGCGTCGACCTTGACCGACAGGTAGGCGGTAAATCCGCTGTCGCTGCACCATTCGAAAATGGCGCGGATCAAATAAGGTTTGGTCGAACGCTCTCTGGCCATAATTTCAAAGCCGTTACTTGCGCATGACCTTTTCCGACGCGGTGAGCGAGTCGATAAACGCAGGGCGGCTAAAAAGGCGTTCCGCGTATTTCATTAGAGGCGCCGCCTGTTTGGGCAGTTGCACGTCGTAGTAGTCGAGCCGCCACAGAAGAGGAACGATCGCGACGTCGAGCATCGAAAAATCATCGCCGAGCATGTATTTTTGCTTGGTGAATACGGGTGCTATCTGCGCTAAATTGTCGCGGATCGAAGCGCGCGCTTTGTCGGCCAGCCGTTGATTGCCTTTCTCAAGCGTCTCGACGTGCGTAAACATTTCATGCTCGAACCGGAATAGAAAAAGCCGCGCGCGCGCACGCATTACCGGATCGGCCGGCATCAGTTGCGGATGCGGAAAGCGGTCGTCGATGTACTCGTTGATGATATTTGATTCGTACAACATCAAATCGCGTTCGACCAGCACCGGCACCTGGTTGTATGGATTCATTACGGCGAGATCTTCAGGCTTGTTATGCAAGTCGACGTCGACGATCTGGAAATCCATGCCCTTTTCGTACAGGACGTTGCGGCAACGCTGGCTAAAAGGACAGGTCGTGCCTGAATAGAGAGTCATCATATTGGCACCGTTTAGTGAATGTTTTTCCAGTAAGACTTTTTGAGCACGAACACGAGCAACAACAGCAAACCCAGCACCATCAAAACATAAAAGCCGATCCGGCGACGTTCGAGGCGCGCAGGTTCGGCCATATAGGTCATGAAGTTGACTATGTCGGTAACCGACTTGTCATATTCAACTTGCGACAGCGACCCGTTCCCCGCCGTCAGCGTTTTCAGCACGTAGCGCTTAACGGTCTTGCCGTCTTTTATCTCGTGGCCCTCTTCAAACTGAGCAACGCCTTTGGTCGCAATCAGCGCCGCCTTGAACGCGTGTTCCGACGAGAAGACTTCTTCGTGCAATTGCGCCTGCCCGCTTAACTGCCACAATACGTGCGGCATGCCAACGTTCGGAAATACCAGGTTGTTCCAACCCGTCGCGCGCGACGGATCACGATAGAACGAACGCAAGTATGAATAGATCCAGTCGGAGCCGGAACCCGCGCCAGAACTGCGCGCACGCGCCGTCACGGTTAAATCCGGCGGCGCAACGCCGAACCATTCCTTGGCATCTTTGCGGTCCATCCCGACGTGCATCAACTCGCCGACTTTGACACCGGTAAATATCAAATTGTCCTTGATCTGCAACTCAGTCAGGCCGAGATCCTGCAACCGGTTGTAGCGCATGTAGCTCGCGGTATGGCAGTTGAGGCAATAGTTGATAAAAAGCTTGGCGCCGTTCTGCAGCGATGCTACGTCGTGCGAATTGATCGGCGCGGTTTGGAGGCGTGGGCCTTCCGACGCAATGGCCGCGAATGAAGCGAGCAATGCTGCGCAAGCGAAGGCGCGGGCTAAGCCGCCGAACACATTGCCTATCATGTCAGCCTCGCCGGTTCCGGTTTGCATCGATCGAGCCTTGAATACCACGGCATCAGGATGAAAAACAGGAAATAGATCGCGGTGCAAATGCGCGCCGCCACCGTCGCGCGGTCAGCATTGCCAAGCCATGCACCAAACTGGCCCCACACATTCGTGGGCTCGGTTCCCAAGTAGCCCAGCACCAGGAAAACGATGACGAACAATGCCAACGCGGCCTTGAATACCGGGCCCTTGTAGCGCACCGACTTGACCGGACTGCGGTCAAGCCACGGCAGGAGGAACAGGATAGTGGTCGATGCGCCCATCGCAAGCACGCCTGGAAACTGCGAATTTAAAAGCGGCGGTATGGCGCGCAGGATGGAGTAAAACGGCGTGAAATACCAAACCGGTGCAATGTGCTGCGGCGTATTCAGCGGATCGGCGGGAACAAAGTTGTTGTATTCGAGAAAGTAGCCGCCCATTTCCGGCAGGAAAAACATGATCACCGAAAATACAATCAGGAACACCACCACGCCAAAAGCGTCTTTAATCGTGTAATACGGATGCGAATAGATGCCGTCGAGCGGCAGCCCGGTCCGCGGGTCTTTCGGCTGATTTTTGATCTCGACGCCGTCCGGATTGTTCGAGCCCACTTCGTGCAACGCGGTCAAATGCGCGGCCACGAGCCCCAGCAGCACCAGCGGGATTGCAATCACATGGAAAGCGAAAAACCGATTGAGCGTCGCGTCTGATACGACGTAATCGCCACGGATCCAGATCGACAGGTCTTCACCGATAAACGGCACGGCGGCGAACAAGTTGACGATAACCTGTGCGCCCCAATACGACATCTGCCCCCACGGCAACAGGTAACCGAAAAACGCTTCAGCCATCAGGCACAGGTAAATCAACATGCCGAATATCCACAGCAATTCCCGCGGCTTGCGATACGAGCCGTACAGCAATGCGCGGAACATATGCAGGTAAATACAGATGAAAAATGCCGACGCGCCGGTCGAATGCATGTAGCGAATGATCCAGCCGCCCCATACGTCGCGCATGATGTATTCAACCGAGGCGAACGCCTGGGCGGCGTCGGGCTTGTAATTCATCGTAAGAAATATGCCGGTCAATATTTGCAGAACGAGAACAAAAGCCGACAGCGAGCCGAAGTAGTACCAGAAAGTAAAGTTTTTCGGAGCCACGTACTTGCCCCACTGCTCCTCCCACATCTTGATGAGCGGGAAACGGGCATCGACCCAGGTCAACATGCCGTTCAAAGGGCCGGCGCCGGTCACGGGTTGTTTATCTACAGCGGCCATGTCTACGCTCCCTTGGTATCGTCGCCGATGATGATCTTGGTATCGCCGACAAACTTGTAGGGCGGCACTCGCAAATTGGTCGGCGCAGGCGAGCCTTGGAACACGCGGCCGGCAAAATCAAATTTGGAACCATGGCACGGACAGAAAAACCCGCCGTTCCAGTCCTGCCCCATGTCGCCTTTAGCCTCGACCGACTTGTATTGCGGCGAGCATCCGAGGTGGGTGCATACGCCTTCGAGCACGACGATGTCCGGCTTTATCGAGCGATATTCGTTCTTCGCGTACTCCGGCTGTTGCGGAACATCCGAGTTTGGATCTGACGCTTGCGCGTCGCTTTTCTTGATGCCTTCGAGCATTTCTTTGGTACGGTTCACAATCCACACGGGTTTGCCGCGCCATTCGACGATCTGCATTTCGCCGGGCGCCAATTTGCTGATATCCGCCTCGACGGGCGCGCCGGCAGCTTTCGCGCGCTCCGATGGCAACATGCTGCCCGCAAACGGCACTGCCGTTGCAGCAACAGCAACACCGCCCACTACGCCGGTCGCGGCCAATAAAAATCCGCGTTTACCTTTATCTACCTGCTGATCGGACATCGATTTCCCTGAGCAAATTGGCAAAAGAGCGCTAGTTTAGCGAATTCCGCGCTAAAAATTAAGCACAACCTGAAATTAGTCTATTGCTTCAGGCGATTGCACGCGTTCTGGATGGTCTACGAGCGCATCGTCAGACGGCTAAACGGGGTTTGGGAGCGTGCACAACGCACCCCGACGTACGAGTCTTCGCGGGTCGCCGATGATTTGCGGAGTACGCTCAGACCGGGCGGAGATGCGCGCGCCGAGTTCGCAGACGGTCAGCGGCGACATTTACACTAAAGAAATCATTGCCAGCCGCTAATCCTGCCGCGGCCCGCCGTCAACGCGGTCGTCCGGCGCCGCCTCAACATCCGCGTCCACCGCGGACGGTTTGCCCATCATGCTCGCGCAGATGATCCCTAGTTCGTAGAGCACCCACAGCGGCACTGCCAGCATCAACTGCGAAATTACGTCGGGGGGTGTAAAAACCGCACCCACTACGAACGCACCGACGATCACATAGGGACGAATTTCCCGCAACTTTGCCACCGTGACAATGTTCATTCGCACCAGCAACACCACCGCAACCGGCACTTCGAATGTCACGCCGAATGCGACGAACATCGACAGCGCAAAGCTTAGATATTTCTCGATGTCCGTCATCCATGCGACACCCTCGGGCGCTATCGACGCCATAAACTTGAAGATGACCGGAAATACCAGGAAATACGCGAACGCCATACCCGCGATAAAAAGCAGCGTGCTCGTGATTATCAACGGCAACACCAGACGTTTCTCGTGTACGTATAGACCCGGCGCCACAAACGCCCAGATCTGGAAGAGCACATAGGGCAGCGCGATCACAAACGCGATCAGCAACGCGACTTTCATCGGCACCAGGAAAACGCCTACAACATCGGTAGCAATCATCTGACCGCCTTGCGGCAGCACGGCGAGCAACGGCAGCGCGAGCACAGAATACAAATCCTTGGCCCACGGGAAGAGGCACAGAAATACGATCAGAACTGCGAGAATGGCTTTCAGCAGGCGGTCGCGTAGTTCGACCAGATGCGAGATAAAAGTATCTTGGGTAATCATTGGCTGGGCCAGCGCGGACCGGGTCGCGTCTGCATCAGGCGCGCTTGCTGGCAGGCTCTGCCGCGGTTGACCCCAGGTCGAGGTCAGCTTGGGCACTTGGCTTGGACGCCGGCGCGGTCACGGCAGCAGCCCGCGCAGCGGTGTCGGCCGGCGTCTCGGCGGGTGGCTGCACTGCTTCAGCGGCAGACGAGGCAATGCTGTTCAATTCCGACTCAGTCGCCGTAATTTCTTTGTGAACCGTATGCTGGATGGCTTGCGCCGCATCCTGAACGGTGGTTTGCAGTTTACGCAACTCGTCGAGATCCATTTCGCGGCTGATGTCGGATTTGACGTCATTCACATAGCGCTGCATGCGGCCGAATAAATGACCCAGCGTGCGCGCTACTTTCGGCAACCGTTCAGGGCCGATTACGATCAAAGCGACGACCGCAATAACAACGATTTCGGAGAATCCGATGTCAAACATTTAAGCAAAACTCTAACGTAACGGTTGTGTTCATTTCCGGCGTTCCCTGCACGAGAAATACGCGGCGGGACCGACCACTGTCCAGAGAAACTGCGGGTTGCAGATACATTTCAAGGCCCGATATGGCGCTTTTCTAACGGCAAACGCCTGGTGGCTGTGAAATTTCAGGCCCTCGGCTGGGATTCCTTTTTCACTTCACCTTCAATCGTCTGACCGGCGGCAGGATGGATTTCAGGTTGCGGCGATGCGGTCTTGTCGTCTTCCGGCTTCATGCCATCCTTAAAACCCTTCACTGCGCCACCAAGATCAGTGCCGAGGTTGCGCAGCTTTTTTGTGCCGAAAATCAGCACGACCACCACCAGCACGATTAACCAGTGCCAAATACTTAATGAGCCCATGCGTTTTCACTCCTGTTATTTGACCGACGCCTGCTTACCGAGCGCTTGGATGCGGATTACTGATTCAGTTTGCGCTTCCTGCGCTTTGCTCAGCTACATCGCGAACGCTCGCCGACAAACTGCAATAGACTATTTGCGAGACGCCTTTTCATCGACGCCTGAAATGCCTTCGCGCCGACGCAATTCTGCCAGCACGTCGTCGCTTGTGAGTCCGTGCCACGCCAACAAAACCAGGCAGTGAAACCATAAATCGGCGGTTTCGCGTACGACATGCAGTTTATCACCGTCCTTTGACGCAAGCAGGGTTTCCGCCGCCTCTTCAGCGACCTTCTTGAGTATTGCGTCCTGACCTTTGCCAAAGAGGCCGGCAACATATGAGCTCGCTGACTCGGCGCCTTTGCGCTCGGCGATGGTCGCCGATAGACGCTGCAATATGGTCGGGTCAATCATTGGCGGTAAATGTCCTGCGGATTTTTAAGCACAGGATCCGTCGCCGCCCACTCGCCGTTAACGAGTTTTTGATAGAAGCAGCTATGGCGGCCGGTATGACATGCAATGCCGCCGCTCTGCTCGACCTCGAGCAATATGACGTCCTCGTCGCAATCGAGCCGTATGCCCGTCACTTTCTGCACATGGCCGGACTCTTCGCCTTTATGCCAAAGTTTCTTGCGCGAACGTGACCAATAGTGGGCTTCACCGGTTTGCATCGTCAGCTTCAACGCCTCTCGATTCATCCACGCCAGCGTCAACACCCGGCCGCTCAAAGTTTCCTGAGCGACTGCCGGCACGAGCCCGTCTTGCGCCCATTTCACTTTGTTAAGCCAGTGGTCAGACATAGATGGCACCGCAGCGTAAGAGTTGGCCCTTTGTAAACACTGAGTCTACCGCGTCCATTTCATACTCTCATCTCAATGCCGCGCGCGGCCATTAGTTGCTTGGCCTGCCCAATCGTGAACTCGCCGTAGTGAAATATGCTGGCTGCCAGGACCGCGTCGGCGTGGCCCTGCACGATGCCGTCAACCAAATGCTCAAGGCTGCCGACGCCGCCGCTCGCGATGACCGGAATACTTAAAGCGTCGGAAAATGCGCGCGTCAGTTCGAGGTCGAAACCAACTCGCGTGCCATCGCGATCCATGCTGGTAAGCAAAATTTCCCCAGCGCCGAGTTCCTGCGCGTGGCGGCCCCACTCGAGCGCGTCAAGTCCGGTTGCCCGGCGCCCGCCATGGGTGTAAACCTCCCAGCGCGTCGGACCGGGGCCTTCAACGCGCTTCGCATCGACTGCGACGACTATGCATTGCGAACCGTAATGGCTGCTGGCATCGGCGATCAACTGAGGCGTCTGTACCGCAGCAGTATTGATGCTGATTTTGTCGGCGCCCGCGTTGAGCAGCCGCCTGACGTCCTCGACTTTTCGCACGCCGCCGCCGACGGTCAACGGGATAAAAACCTGGGTCGCCACGGCTTCCACGATATGCAATATAAGGTCGCGATCGTCGCTGCTTGCAGTGATGTCGAGAAAGGTTATCTCATCAGCGCCCTGCTTGTTGTAGCGCGCGGCGACCTCCACCGGATCTCCGGCATCGCGCAAACCGACAAACTTGATGCCTTTGACAACGCGCCCGGCGTTCACGTCGAGGCAGGGAATGATGCGCTTGGCGAGCATGCGGTCTGAGGAGTCAGGATTGGGGACTGAGGACTGGGGACTGAGGACTGAGGACTGAGGACTGAGGACTGAGGACTGAGACTGAGAATCAAGTAACCCTATTGACGCTCGATCCTCGATCCTCAATCCTTTTTGTTCGACAGCTTATCTGCGAGTGTCTGCGCGGCGGCGAAGTCGAGCGTGCCCTGATACACCGCGCGTCCGGTAATCGCACCGGTAATCCCTTCAAATTCAACTTTGCACAGCGCCTTGACATCTTCGAGATCGGTAATGCCGCCGCTCGCGATTACCGGCACCGATAATTGGCGGGCAAGTTCGACGGTCGCCTCGATATTGACGCCGGTTAGCATGCCGTCACGACCGATATCGGTGTAAATGATGGCTTCGCTGCCATAGTCTTCAAACTTTTTGGCGAGATCAATCACGTCGTGGCCGGTCATTTTCGACCAGCCGTCGACCGCAACTTTGCCATCTCGGGCGTCAAGCGCCACCATCACGTGGCCGGTGAAAGCAGTGCATGCGTCATGCAAAAAGCCCGGTGTCTTGACCGCGGCAGTCCCGATGATCACGTAGGTAATGCCGCTGTCGATATAGCGCTCGATGGTATCGAGATCGCGGATGCCGCCGCCTAATTGAACCGGAATGCGGTCGCCGACGGCGGCGAGTATTGCCTTGATCGCAGCTTCATTTTTTGGCTTGCCCGCGGCCGCGCCATTAAGGTCGACGACGTGCAAACGGCGTGCGCCCTGCTTTACCCATTGGGCGGCCATGGCGCCGGGGTCTTCAGAAAAGATGGTGGCGTCTTCCATAACGCCCTGCTTAAGGCGCACGCACTTGCCATCTTTAAGATCGATTGCCGGAATAATCAGCATGCTGTTCGAATAAATATCACGTGTGGTTCACGAAAAGACGCGGGGTCGCGACAAAGCGCGAGGGAGGTTTTGTGAGTCGCAGGATTGAAGCGCGAAAGGGCGGGCGGCGGTTTAAGGCGTAAGTATCGCAGTTAAAAATCATAATACTATAGGCTCAGGTTACTCGCAAAAGCACTTCAACTTACCGCCAGAGTGCGCGGCCGCTCAAGCCAGCTCATCGGCTGCCACTGCACGAAGTTGCTTAGCACCTGGAGGCCGTCCGCACCGCTTTTTTCCGGGTGAAACTGCACTGCAAATATGTTGTTACGCGCGACTGCACAGGTGAATGGCTGCGGATAGTCGCTGGAGCCCGCAATCATCGACAGGTCCGTGGTTTCGACATAGTAGCTGTGCACGAAATAAAAATGCGCATGGTCTGCTACTCCCTCCCATAACGGATGCGGAGCAACCTGCCGTACGCGATTCCAGCCCATGTGCGGCACTTTCACGCGCTCACCGTTCGCGGTCGTCATGGCACCGGCAAAGCGCCGCACCCGTCCCGCCAGAATGTCAAGGCAGCCCACACTGCCTTCTTCGCTGTTAGCGAACAACATTTGCAGGCCGATGCAAATACCCAGAAAAGGCTTGGTGTAGGCGGCCTCAAGCACCGCTTCGCGCAAACCGTGTGCCTCGAGCTCGCGCATACAATCGGGCATAGCACCTTGCCCGGGAAACACCACGCGGGCCGCTGCCTCGACAACCGCGGGATTGCTGGTGACGACAATTTCAAGATCGGGCGCGGCCTGCCTGAGCCGGGTTGAAACCGAATGCAGGTTGCCCATCCCATAGTCGATGACGGCGATATCACTCATAGTTTCGTAACTTCGAAGGACGCGCGATCTGTTACAGGCTGCCTTTGGTAGAAGGCACGCCCTTCATTCGCGGATCGAGTTCGACTGCCATGCGCAGCGCGCGCCCAAACGCTTTGAACGCGGTCTCCGCCTGATGATGCGCATTGTCGCCTTTGAGATTGTCGACATGCAGCGTGACAAGCGCATGGTTGGTGAAGCCCTGGAAAAATTCGTGAATCAGATCGACGTCGAACTCGCCGATGCGCGCGCGGACGAAATCGATTTTCAAGCCGAGTCCCGGGCGGCCCGACAGATCCACCACCACGCGCGACAGCGCCTCATCGAGCGGCACATAAGCATGCCCATAACGGCGCACGCCTTCTTTGCTGCCGAGCGCCTTGGTGAAGGCCTGCCC
>JANYCE010000329.1 GCA_025360445.1 Betaproteobacteria bacterium | reverse complement strand
CTGCTCTTTCTTGATGCCATCCAGTGCGCTATTCTTCTGTACTGCTTTCATGAGTTCGCTTTCGTTTAAGTCCTCAACGAGAAGCTTACAAGATCAGTTGGCCTCGAAACCCTGCTCGAACTCCACGACCAGATCATCGATCAGGACGGCGGCTACTGGATCAAGATCGAGGCATGGCGGGTCGATCCGTCACCCGCGATACCTCACGGCATACGCTACTCGCTGACCTTGCACGAACCCTACGGCAAACGAATACCGGGTTACGACAACGCCCACGCGGTGAAGCCGCCGAAGAAGTTCAAGTATGCGGGGCAACGCTTGACATACGATCACAAGCACCGGCATGCGTCCGACCGGGGCGTGCCTTACGAATTCAAGGATGCCTATCAACTACTGACCGACTTTTTCAGCGAAGCCGATCAGGTACTGCAAGCAGCGAGGCAAAAATGAAAACCATCGTCATCGGCATCATGCCGCAAGAACAAATCCGGCAACGCGTCTTGTCCATCGCCAAAGGCGATTACAGGCCCAAGAGCGGCGAACCGAAAATCTGGTTCACCTCGATGAAGTCGCTGGCCGAAGTATTGAGCGACGAGAACCGCGCCTTGCTCAAGGTCATCCAGCAAGCCCAGCCGGAGTCTATTTCCAGCCTGGCCGAAATGACCGGACGCAAACCGGGTAATCTTTCGCGTACGCTCAAAACGATGTCGAACTACGGCATCGTCGAGATGCGGCGGGAGAAGAGGCAAGTGCGGCCCATCGTCAAGTCGACGGAGTTTCGGATTTTGGCGGCTTGACCGGCAACTATTTTCCGTTGTCCAAATGCGGTCGGGACAAACACAAACCATGACCTCCGACACATTTTTTAACAAGAAGAGATGCGCGGGCTCCAAAGTTCATATCTAGTCCGTTCGATTTAGGAGTTCGCATTTCAATATGATTTTTTAATCATAAAGGACAATCCGCATAGGAGGCATTCCATCTCCCGCAACTTGTCGCTACAGTACGCTCGTCTTGCTGAATTCGCTTTCCCCTTAACGTGCTCTTTAGCATTTATCGATAAGCACTAGGAAGTTAAAATCAGCATCATAAAAAATTGGCAAGCATTTCAAGGTGCACTTCACGACGGCGGGGCGAGTCGTGAGATCCGGCAGACAAACGCGAAGGCGGAGCGATAAAAAGCTTTCTCATTAAAGGCTATGCTACAATGATAGACCTGACCCCATATTATGCGAAGGCAAGTTCAGCGCTAGTCAAGCACAAGCACTCGCCAATTCGTGGTCGCTCGTAAGCCACCGACCGGAGACGTTAAGCGGGTTTTCTGCAACTTTATTTCAGCAAAAGGTAGATCCCACAGGTTATGTTTTCGCGCTTCGAGGAACTGAATTTACGTGGGAACCGGGTCTTGATCTTGGTCAAGCCGACCTTGGCGGAATCATCGTCGACGGCGTATCTATGGTAAAATTACAGGGTCAGGCTTGCGTCATTGCATAAAGGTGTTTGTTGAGGGTTTTGGCGAAAGTGATAGATTTTAGCGAGCGTTCTTCAATTCGAGAGAAAGCATGGCTGAGGGTAGAAATATCGCGTCCGAATGTTGGGGCGAGGGAAGTAAGCGTAGATGCTTTGGTCTTAGGGGCAAGCCGGGCTGCGAGCGCGCGCGTCGGCGAGCAGGGCTTTTTCGCTCAAGCGGTAGCGGCGTCACAGGTAAGCTAGGACTTCTTTCATTGGGGGCGTCCGATGACGGACAGGAAAGGAATTATGCAATCAGCCAAGCCTGACCCTCTGCGTTCACCGTTGAAGATCGAACCTACAGGCAGACACGCCATGAAAAACCTCAACACACTATTCGCAATCGCCTTCAGCGCGATAACTTCGCAATCGGTTCTC
This sequence comes from Betaproteobacteria bacterium, assembly GCA_025360445.1. Classification (GTDB taxonomy): domain Bacteria; phylum Pseudomonadota; class Gammaproteobacteria; order Burkholderiales; family SG8-41; genus PALSA-1004. The sequence goes on along the minus strand of JANYCE010000329.1, from coordinate 2,778 downwards.
GCTCAGGCATATCCGGCACGCCCGATCACGGTAGTCGTTCCCGCGCCCGCGGGTGGGCCGACCGACATCGTCGGCCGTTTAGTCGGGCAAATGCTGACCGAAATGTTGGGTCAGGTCATCGTCGTCGACAACCGCACCGGCGCCGGGCTGACCATCGGCACCACCTACGCGGCGCACGCCAAACCCGACGGCTACACGCTGACGATCGCGAGCCCGAGTTCGCACTCGATTGCGCCCGGACTCTATCCCAATCTCGGTTACGATCCGATCAAGAATTTCGAACCGATCACGCTTTTAGTGACCTCGCCTACCGTGCTGGTGATACATCCGTCGCTGCCGGCGAAATCGCTCAAGGAATTCATTGCATTCGCGCGCGCGAAGCCGGGCCAGCTCAACTACGGGTCCGGCGGCAACGGCACGACCTCGCACCTCACCGGCGAATTGTTCAAGACCATGGCCAAGGTCAACATTCAGCACATTCCGTATAAAGGCAGTGCGCCCGCCAACACAGACCTGCTCGGCGGCCAGCTGCAAATGATGTTTCACAGTCTGCATCTGACGCTCCCTTACATCACGACCAACCGGCTGCGCGCGCTCGGCGTCACCAGCCCGCAGCGCTCTGCGATGGCGCCTGATCTGCCTACGCTCCATGAATCCGGCCTGTCCGGCTTCAAAGTCAACGCGTGGTACGGCGTGATGGCGCCCGCCGGCACGCCCAAAGCGATCATCGAGCAGGTCAATGCCGCTCTGCTCAGGAGTCTCAACGCACCGGGCATGAAGCAGCGTCTCGCCAACCAGGGCATGGTGGCGGTCGGCAGCACGCCCGACGAACTCGCCGTCGTGATCCGCGAAGAATTGCAGGTGTGGTCCAAGGTCATCAAAGCATCCGGCGCTAAAATCGACTGACACTGCTGATGCGCGTGCTGCACCGCAATGTGTTGCTATCATTGCAGCTCCCTTCCAAGCCATACGAGTCACCATGAAAATTGCCGAAGTCAAAGCTTTTGCGTTGTCGTTCAAGCTTGAAAACGCGCCGCGCCGCGGCACCGGCCAGCCGATCAAGAAAGACATGGTCGTCGTGCGCGTGCGCACAACCGAGGGCATCACCGGCTACGGCGAATCGCACCACGCGCTCGCGCCCACTGTCGTCGCCGATATCGTCAATCACAATCTGGCACCCATCGTCATCGGCGCCGACGCGATGGAAGTCGAGGATATCTGGCAGAAAATCTACACTAAGCAGGCGCAGACCCACGGGCCCGGATGGTCTCTCTACAAAGCGCTGAGCGGCGTCGACATGGCGTTGTGGGACGTGCGCGGCAAGGCGTTAGGGCAGCCGGTCTACCGATTGCTCGGCGGTTCGCGCAAAAAAATACGCGCTTACGCCGGCGGCGTGTGCCTCGGCTTCCAGCCGCCGTCCAAACTGCTCGAAGAAGCGCAGGGCTTCGTGGCTAAGGGCTATACCGCGCTCAAGCTGCGCTTGGGCGACAGCGTCGAGCGCGACGTCGAGCGCGTGCGTTTTGTGCGTGCCGCGCTCGGTGACAAGATCGACATCATGGTCGACATCAATACGCGTTACTCGTTTCTCGATTTGCAGCGCGCGCTGCCGGCGCTCGAGGAGTGCCGCGTGTTCTGGCTCGAAGAGCCCTTCACGCCCGACAGCGTCGCCGATTACACCTACTTCAACCAGCGCACCCTGATACCGCTGGCGGGCGGCGAAAATCATTTCACGCGCTTTCAGGCGCGCGAGCTCTTGGAAACCCGCGCGATCGACATCATCCAGCCCGACCCCTGCAAGGCCGGCGGCATCACCGAGTGCAAGAAAATCGCCGACCTCGCGTCCGCTTTCAAGCGGCCGTTCGCGCCGCACACCGGCATGAGCGCGATCGACGGCACCGCATGCGTGCACCTGCTGTGCGCGGCGTCGAACGCCCTGATTTACGAAGGCGACTGCGCTGCATACAACCCGTTCCGCGACGAACTGTGCCGCGGCGCGCCGCAGGTCGTCGACGGTTATATTGAACCATCGGATGCGCCCGGCCTCGGTCTCGAAATCGACGAGTCGCTGTTCACGCGCTTTCCCGGCATCCCCGGACCCTGTTATATTTAAGTCTCCGCGCATCACGCGCGGCGCAATTGCATTTCCTTTTACGCCTTCATGAAGCGCTATCAGGGTCAGGTCTATAATCGTAGCATGTCAATGAAAACATAACGCATTTACTTGCGTTGATGCGTAGCCTGTTCAGCGGCCGCGCCTGCGGACTTGCTTGCCGGATCTAATCAAAGAAAGGCTCGAATAAGTTTTTGTGCTCGCGAATTGATCGAGCCCCTTTGACTCTTTGATTGCCTTTGAATATGCATCGCTCACGCGTGGGGAAGTGCGGTGCGCGATGCCCTGCGCTGCTGATTGCGGGTGATAGCAGATTGTGCTGGCATCGGTGGTCAGTGAACTCAAAGCACCGCAAGACGCTGCGCGCCATTTTTGCCAAGCTGATTTCGCCGGCGATCATTTTCTCGAACATCGAGTCTCTGATCGTGGCGCTTGGCGGCGAAGTCATCGAGCGCGAGGGTTCGCGCGTAAAGATATTGCTGCGCGGCGAGCAGTGGCGATGCGATCGCCTGTATCCGGGCAAGGATGCCAGGCGTTATCAGGTTGAGGAAGTTCGTGAATTGCTTGAACGCGTAGGAGTACTGCCATGAATACAATGACCCATAAAGGTTATACCGCCGGCATCGAATTCGACGAGCGCGACAACATTTTTGTTGGCCGCGTGCTTA
>JANYCE010000201.1 GCA_025360445.1 Betaproteobacteria bacterium | reverse complement strand
CTCGGCAATCGACTCCGGCGCTTCCGGATTCAATCGCATCGTGATCCAGTCGACCGGGCTGCGGCGCAAATTAGCGATGCTGTCTTCGCGCTTGCGGGTTTCTATCGGCAGGACGCGCACATAAGGCGCTTCGCTCGGGTCATAAAAAATTTCGGTCGCGCACAAATATTCGCAGCCCGGACCCGACGGCAGCAATCCGCCGGGCAGGCTGCCGAACAAGAGCGCATTGATAAGGCCAACTTTGTCTTCCGCCGATTCGCCCATAAAGGCGAGCCGTATCCGGTCGTTGCGCAGGCCTTCGACGAGGTCGTAAATGCGCAGGGTTTGCTCGATATCGGCCTGACCATACGTGTCTTGCCAGGCGCGGAATTCGTCGATGGATGCAACGAGCTTCTCGCGCCAGCTGGTGAACTGAGCTATGCGTTGTTCGAGTTGGTTTGGCATATGGTTTGGTGGTCGCGGTGAGTTGTTGTCATCAACGTGGGTTCGGTCGTTGATCTCAACGATCTGGCACCGACCGCGCGTTCTCCCTATTTGTTGTAATATCTACGATTCGCAGCTTAAACCATTGATGTAATATGTCAATCAGCTTCAGATTCGACTTGTCCTCATGACCCCGGCGCCGCGACTTTTAGTTTGAGCGCATCGCCGTGTGCGCCGCTTTCGCCGTGTTCCGGCGTTGGGAAAGATAGGGAGGATTACCGTAGCCCATAGGCGGGCGGCGGCGCGGTACCAGCTCGATGCCGGCACGGGAAGCGGATGCGGTCGAACCACCTAAAGCAAACGCCCGACCGTGGCTTCGAGCCACACGAGCGGCACGGCTAACAGAAGCTGGCAGATGATCAGCACGATAAACGGCGCGAGATCGACATTCGCAATCGTCGGCACGCGCTTCTGGAACGCCCTCAAAAATGGCCGGGTTACGGTGGACAGCAACGGCATCAGCGTGCTGTACGGTTGCACCCAGCTCAGTATCGCCTGCGCGAGGATTGCGGCCATCACAATATAAATCGCCAGACGGATCAGATTCAGTCCCGCCAGCGCCCCCAACGTCCCCAACGCCACGATCGCAGTACCGGTGGTGGAGCCCGGTTGATAACCTTTGATGGTCAACACGATCCACACCTCCAGCACGGCAATGAGCCATGCGAGCATGAGCGTAGCAAAGTCAAGCCCCCACCAACCGGGGATCACGCGCCGCGCCGGCCGCACCATGAAATCGGTGAGCGCGGCGAGGAACAGCGTGAGTTGGTTACGGGCGGGCGCGCGGGCCCATTGCAGAATGAAGCGAAGCAATAACGCGAGCACCAACAGGTCGCCCGCTGTCGTGACTAAAAAAATTAACGTTTGCGCGAGCATGTTCAGACCGCTGCCTCAATCCTTGCCAAGTTCATCGCCGAGTTCTCGCGAGCGGGCATCAGCGGCTTTTACGGCGCGCACGATCGCCTCTTTTACCCCGGCGCTTTGCATGCTGGCGAGCGCGGCGGCAGTGGTGCCTCCCTGCGAGGTAACGCGCGCGCGCAACGTAGCGACGGTCTCGTCGCTTTCAACCGCGAGTTTGATCGCGCCGGCGAATGTCGCGAGCGCGAGGCGCCGCGCCGCCGCCGGTTCGAGCGCGAGATCAAGGGCCGCCTGCTCCAGCGCTTCGATAAAATAAAACACGTAGGCAGGTCCGCTGCCGGATACCGCGGTTACTGCATCGAGTTGTTCTTCGCGGCTAACCCGCAAGGTCGTGCCAACCGCACTGAGGATGACCTCTGCGCGCGTGGCGTCCTCAGCGCTGGCGCCGGGCATCGGATAAATCGCGCTACAGCCGGCGCCAACCAGCGCGGGCGTATTCGGCATCGCCCGCACCAGCCTGGAATATCCACCCAGCCAGCGCGCAATATCCACCCCGCGAATGCCGGCGGCAATGCTGATGATAAGTTGCTGCTGGATATGCGCTCGCAATTCAATCGCAGCTTCGCGCAGGCTTTGCGGTTTAACCGCAAGCACTATGCAGTCAGCCCCGGCCACTGCAGCGTCGAGACGCTCAAACGGTTTGATCGCAAATTGGCGGGTAAGCCGGGCGCGCGCCGTCTCGTCGATCTCCACTACGCGAAGGCTCGTTGCGGCATGATTTTTCTTGAGTAAGCCGCCGATGATCGCGCCGGCCATATTGCCGCCGCCGATGAACGTAATAATCATGACAAGTACCTAGGTTTGCCGCGAGCGTGATGAATGCCCCTATTCTAGGGGATTTACGTTCGCTGCCCGCGCTGATGCGTGGTCCGGGCGCGCGCCGAAGATGGCTGTACCCACGCGCACCAGTGTGGCGCCTTCGGCAATAGCCGCTTCAAGATCGGCCGACATGCCCATCGACAATGTATCGAGTACGATGCCGCCGGCAGCGAGTTGTGTTTTAAGTTCACGCAGCGCGCCGAAGTGAAGGTGTTGTTGCTCGACGCTTTCGCAAGCGGGCGGAATTGCCATCAATCCTCGCAGTTGAAGCCGCGGTAAGCGCGCGATGGCGCGCGCAAACGCCATCGTATCGGCCGGCGCAACGCCGCTTTTGCTGCGCTCGCCGCCGATGTTGACCTCGATGCAAATCTGCAGGGGCGCCAAGTGTGGCGGGCGCGCAGCGGACAGGCGCTCGGCAATTTTCAAGCGCTCGACGCCGTGCACCCAGGCGAAATTCTCGGCAATGGCGCGCGTTTTGTTGCTTTGAATCGGACCGATGAAGTGCCATTCGATGCGCAGCGCCTGCAGCGCGGTCAGTTTGGCGAGAGCTTCCTGCACATAATTTTCGCCGAACGCATGTTGTCCGCATGAATAAGCAGCCGCGATTGCAGCTGCGCTGAATGTTTTACTGACGGCAACGAGAGCAACATCAGCGGGATCCCGTCCGCCTGCATGCGCTGCCACCGCAATACGCTGCCTTAGTGCCAGCAAGTTGGCTTGCAAGTTGTTCTCGATTGTGGCCATAATTTCGCGCAACTTTCAGCGATAGCTTCTGACTGACGCCGCGTCGCGGCAGGCGCGTTGCGCTCATCCGGTTCCCGCAACCAGGAAATTATAATGGACATCTCAGAACTGCTCGCGTTTGTCGTCAAGAATAAAGCCTCCGATCTGCATCTCTCATCCGGCTTGCCGCCGATGATTCGCGTGCACGGTGACGTGCGGCGCATCAACCTGCCGGCGATGGAACACAAAGACGTGCACGGCATGATGTATGACATCATGAACGACGGCCAGCGTAAGTTCTACGAAGAGAATCTCGAATGCGATTTCTCATTCGCGATTCCGAATCTCGCGCGCTTCCGAGTAAATGCGTTTGTGCAGCAGCGCGGCGCCGCCGCCGTCATGCGGACAATCCCGTCAAAAATTCTGTCGCTTGAAGACCTGAAGGCGCCGAAGATTTTTGGCGACATCGCCGATCAGCCGCGCGGCATGGTGCTGGTGACCGGGCCGACCGGCTCGGGGAAGTCGACGACACTCGCGGCCATGGTGAACCATAAAAACGAAACCGAGCTCGGCCATATCCTGACTGTCGAAGACCCGATCGAGTTCGTGCACGAATCAAAAAAATGCCTGATCAATCAGCGCGAAGTCGGTCCCCATACGCTGTCATTTGCAAACGCACTGCGCTCAGCGCTGCGCGAAGATCCCGACGTAATACTGGTCGGCGAAATGCGCGATCTGGAAACCATCCGCCTGGCCATGACGGCGGCCGAGACGGGCCACCTCGTGTTCGGCACGTTGCATACCAGCTCAGCCGCCAAGACGATTGACCGCATCATTGATGTGTTTCCGGCAGAAGAAAAAGAGATGGTGCGCGCGATGTTATCCGAAAGCCTGCGCGCGGTGATTTCACAGTCGCTGCTTAAAACCAAGGACGGTACGGGCCGCGTCGCGGCGCATGAAATCATGATCGCCACGCCAGCCATCCGTAACCTTATCCGTGAAGCGAAAGTTGCGCAGATGTACTCGGCGATCCAGACCGGCCAGTCGTTCGGCATGCAGACGCTCGACCAGAATCTGCTCGAGCTCGTGAAGCGCAACGTGGTCTCGGTCGATGAGGCGCGCAGCAAAGCAGCCAACAAAGACAACTTTAAATAAGAATCGCTGTTGCTGTTCGAACATTTAATGCATTAAAGGGAGAGCAGTATGGATCGCGACCAGGCAGTACAGTTTATGCACAACCTGCTGCGCGCCATGCTCAGCAAGAAGGCGTCCGACTTATTCATAACCGCCGGTTTTCCGCCGGCGTTTAAAGTTGACGGCAAGATGACGCCCGTCTCGAATCAAACGCTGACGCCCCAACATACCGCCGACCTCGCGCGCGCAATGATGAACGACAAGCAGGCGGCCGAATTTGAAGAAACCAAGGAGTGCAATTTCGCGGTTGCGCCGGCCGGCATCGGCCGCTTCCGTGTCAACACTTTCATTCAGATGCAGCGCGTCGGCATGGTGATGCGCACGATTACCACGACCATTCCCAAATTCGACGACCTGAAATTGCCCCAGGTATTGAAGGACGTGATCATGAGCAAGCGCGGGCTCATTATCTTTGTCGGCGGCACCGGCTCGGGCAAGTCGACGTCGCTCGCGGCCATGATTGGCTACCGTAACGAAAACAGCTACGGCCATATCATTACGATCGAAGACCCGGTCGAATACGTGCACGATCACAAAAACTGCCTGATCACGCAGCGCGAAGTCGGCGTCGACACCCTGTCGTGGGAACATGCGCTGCACAATACCCTGCGGCAGGCGCCTGACGTCATTTTGATCGGAGAAATCCGCTCTCGGGAGACCATGGAGCATGCGGTCGCGTTCGCGGAAACGGGTCACCTGGCGATGGGTACCCTTCACGCCAATAGCGCCAATCAGGCTCTTGACCGGATCATCAACTTTTTCCCGTCAGAGCGCAAAGCGCAGTTGCTGATGGATCTGTCGCTCAATATTCGGGCAATTATTTCTCAGCGATTGATCCCGACCAAGGAAGGCAAGGGCCGGCGGGCGGCGATTGAAGTCCTGCTTAATTCGCCGTTGATTCAGGGTCAGATTTTTAAAGGCGAAGTACACGAGATCAAGCAGACAATGGCGAAATCCCGCGAAATGGGCATGCAGACTTTCGACCAGTCGCTGTTCGACCTTTATGAAGAGGGTGCGATCAGCTACGAAGACGCGCTGCGCAACGCCGACTCCGTCAACGAGCTGCGGCTGAAGATCAAGCTCGAAGGTCAGGAATCGAAGGACAAGGACGTGATGTCCGGCATCGAGCATCTGAACATTGTGTGACGCCGGGCGCTGCCCGCGGGGTGATTCGCCGGTTCGATAGACTGCCTCAATCTTTGTTCGACTGATGTTCTCGTAAATGGATTTCCCCGTAGACTTTCACAGTTTCATCATCAGCGCGCTGGTGGTCGCCGCCGCGTACGTGATATTCGGCATTTCCGCATTCGGTGCGGCGCTGTTTACGGTCCCGGTATTGTCGTTTCTGTATCCGCTAGAATTCGTCCTGCCAGTCTGCGTGCTGCTCGACGTGTCGGCGGCCATTGCAATCGGCGCCCGTTTCTCTCGCGAGTCCGACAAGCAGGAACTGCTATGGATGGCTCCCGCCTGCCTTGTCGGTGCAGTCCTCGGCGTGACATTGCTCGTGAGCCTGCCCCGGCATGCAACGCTGCTAGCGCTCGGCGCATTTCTGTTGGTCTACGGTATCTACACGCTGAAGCAGGGGCTGGCGACGGGCGGGGTCAGCCGCAGATGGGCGCCGGTTTCCGGGTTTGTTGGCGGGGCGATGGGCACACTGTTCGGCATCGGCGCGCCACCTTATGCGATTTATCTGTCACGCCGGCTCGCCGACAAAGCCGCCTTGCGCGCGACGCTTTCGAACATGGTATTGCTCTCGACCGGGATTCGCGCGCTGGTTTTTACGGTCGGCGGCCTACTGCTCGTCGATCGTCTTTACATGTTCGTACTATTGCTGCCTTTCGCGCTAGCCGGTTTGTGGTGCGGCAACCGCATACACGGGCGCATCTCGCGCGAACAGGTGGCCGGGGTGATGAGTGTCGTGCTCATGCTGATCGGCGCGTCGCTGCTCGTGCGTGCGCTGGTTTAGAAACGCTTAACCAGCGCGTGTCAGCACTCTGACCCTGACGCGGCCCCAGCGCTCATTCATTCTTGGCGGGTTTCGTTTTGCGCATGCTGCCCGCAATCAATTTGTATTCGAGCAGCCTGCATTCGAGCGCGCCGTTATAGAGCACCGTGCGTTTTGAAGCGGACAGCCGAATCAGTTTTGGCAGCTGCGCATCGCCAGTAAAGATGTAGGCGCGCCACCCGCTGAAGCGTTGCTTGAGTGCGTTGCCGAGCTTAGGGTAAAAACCGGCGAGCTCGTGCTCTTCCGAAAGTCGCACGCCATACGGTGGATTGGTGACGATGACACCGCTGTCTGCGGGCGCCGGGATTTCGAGCACATTGGCCTGCTTCAACTGTATTTGCGCGGTCAGACCTGCCGCGGCGATGTTGTCGCGCGCGTTTTTAAGCTCATCACCATAAAGATCGGCGCCGTAAATCGGTAACGCGCCGCCAACTGCAATCTCATTGTTCTTGGCGACCAGCCGCAGCCTGTCCCACTCGCGCGAATCGTAGTTTTTCAATTTTTCGAACGCGAAACTTCGCTGCGCACCCGGCGCCCGGTTGAGCGAGAGCAGCGCCGCTTCTATTAACAGGGTGCCGCTGCCGCACATCGGGTCGAGCAGCGCTTCGTGCGGATTCCAGCCGGAAAGTTTGATAATGCCGGCGGCCAGATTCTCCCGCAACGGCGCTTCGCCGGTCGACGTGCGATAGCCGCGCTTAAACAGCGGCTCGCCGGAAGTGTCGATATAAAGTGTCAACTGGTCGGCGGTCAAAAACGCATGGATGCGCACGTCGGGCGCCTGCGTGTTGACGTTCGGGCGTTCGCCGCCGTCAGCGCGGAATGCATCGCACACCGCATCCTTGATTCTTAGTGTAACGAAGTCGAGGCTTTTGAGCGGACAGCGCACTGCAGCGAGATTGACTCGTATCGTGCGGGTGACATCAAACCACTGCGGCCACGGCAACTTCAGAGTGGCGTTGAATATGTCGTCTTCTGTTTTGTATGGCTGCGAAGCCACCCGCCACAGGATGCGGCTCGCAATGCGGCTTTCGAGGTTCGCGCGGTAGCTCAGCGCGAAGGCGCCCTCGAAATGCACGCCGCCCTCGGCAGTGCGGATGCCCGTGGCGTCGAGCGTTGCCAGCTCCTGCGCAAGCACCGCTTCCAGGCCGCGCGGGCAGGGCGCAAAAAAATTTTCGTTCGGTGGGGTGGATGACATCAATTCACAGTCTCACAAAAATTTCGAATTCAACGCGCTGCCACGGATTGCGGTGCTGCACGAGCTTGCTGATGCGCGCCTCAATGGCGCCGCCGCGATCAATGTGCTGCGCGACAGTTCGGTTTTCGCGGCGCGGCACATAACCAAGCGGCTGCCCCTGCCATTCGACGCGCACCGCATTGCCGTCGTGCGGGTTGCTGCCTTCGCGCACGAGAGTCAACGCATCGCCGACTTTCATCTCGTCCCACAGCGCCTTGCCGTGATGATACTGAAAGCCCGCCAGCGGCGAGCTCTGCACGAGCATGCGCACTTCGGTCGTTTGCGCGCGCACGCCGCCGATGATGAGTGCGCCGACGACCGCGCACAGCGCAGCTTTAAAATGGCTTGACGACGACAAGAATGACAATCGCGAGCAAAAGGACGGTGGGGATCTCGTTAAGCCAGCGGTAGAACACATGGCCGTGCTGGTTGCGGTCATGTTTAAAGTCGAGCGTGAGCACCCCGCAGTAAATATGATAGACGACGAGCAGCGCCACCAGCGCTATTTTGGCGTGCAGCCAGCCGCCGCTGACGCCATAGCCAAGCCACAGCCATAGTCCTGAAGCAAGCGTCAGCACGCCGCCCGGCGTCATGATGCCGTAGAACAGTTTGCGCTCCATCACTTTGAATCGCGCTATGCCGGTCGCGTCGTCAGCCATGGCGTGATAGACGAATAGGCGCGGCAGATAAAACAGGCCCGCGAACCAGGTCACCATGAAGACAATATGCAGCGATTTTATCCAGAGCATCAAATTTTTATCCTCTTTTTCACCTGCTGCGCGCGAATTCGACAATGGCGGTGCCGCCCGTTGTTATTCGCCGCGTTGCGCCGGCGCCCGCGATCGGGTGTCCTGCTATAACTTCATCTCAAAAGCCGCCGCCGCGTCAACGCGAGCGCGATATAGAAGCCCCCGGCTGCATATAATAAAAGCACTCCAAAATGAAGCGGCCAGGCAGCGGGCACCACGCCGTTCATCAGCGGCCTCGCGAGCGCCACCGCATGCGTGAGCGGCAGCACCGCAGCGGCCTGCTGCAGCGGCAGCGGCAACTGGTCGGCGGGGAAAAACACGCCGCATAACATCATCATGGGGGTAATAAACAACGTAAAGTAATACATGAAAAAATCGTAGCTCACCGACAACGCCGTCATGATCAGGCCGAGACTCGCGAAGGCGAGCCCTGTCGCAAACATCACGGGCAGCACCCACAGCGCGAGCGCCGATTGCGTAAAGCCCAGCGCGGCGGCGATTAAAAGCACCGCCCCGCCCGCCATAAAACTTTTACTCGCCGCCCATACAAGTTCAGCCACCATCACATCATCGAGCGTGATGGGCGCGTTCATGATCGCCTCCCAGGTTTTCTGCACGTGCATGCGCGAAAAGCCTGAATACATCGCTTCGAATGACGCGGCCATCATGGTGCTGGAGCATACGGTGCCGGCGGCGAGAAACGCGATATACGATGTGCCGAACACGTCTGGCAGCATGCTTCCCAAGCCGTAACCGAAGCCGAGCATGTAAATCATCGGATCGGCCAGACTGCCGAGCACCGAGGGCAGTGCGAGTTTGCGCCACACCAGCATATTGCGCCGCCATACAGGTATAAACCGCAGACTTAACCGCGGCGGCGACCAGATTCTCGCGGAGTTCATCGCAGTGGCATCAATCTCTCAGATCACGGCCGGTCAGTCGAAGGAAAACATCTTCGAGATTCGCCGGGCGGTGGAGGTAACGCAAATCCGGGCGCTGCTCCAGGTTGTGCAGTAGCGGATCGACATCGCGCGCATAGCAAAACACGGTTTCGCCGGTGTGCTCGCAGCGCTCGCACAACGCGCCGCCTGGATCGGCCGCCCACGCCAGCGCACCGTCGCCGAACACTTCGACAACCTGGGGCTCGATGTGCGCGGCGATGAGTTCACGCGGTGTACCGAGTGCCATGATCCGGCCGTGATCCATGATCGCCAGCCGGTGGCACAAGCGCTCCGCTTCGTCCATGAAGTGGGTGGTCAGAAAAATGGTCTTTCCCTGCGCCACGAGTTGGCGCAGGCGTTGCCAGATCAGATGGCGCGCCTGCGGATCGAGCCCGGTGGTCGGCTCGTCGAGAAAAATCAGATCGGGATCGTTGATGAGCGCGCGCGCGAGCGTCAGGCGCCGCTTCATGCCGCCCGACAAAGCGTTGATTTTGTCGCCTGCGCGATTGGTAAGACCCGCAAACTCGAGGAGCGTCGGAATGCGCGCATCGATTTGCGCGACCGACAAACCGAAGTAGCGGCCGTAGACCATCAGGTTTTCGCGCACGGTGAAATCAGGATCGAGACTGTCGATTTGCGGCACCACGCCCACGCGCGCCCGCGCTTCGCGTGCAGATTGCGGCACTGGCAGGCCGAACATGCTGATCGTGCCGCTATCGGGGTCGGTGAGGCCCAAACACAAGCGCAGAGTAGTCGTTTTGCCGGCGCCATTCGGGCCGAGCAGGCCAAAACACTCGCCCGGCCGCAGCTCGAGATCGATCCCGGCAACGACCTCGTGGCCGCCGTATGATTTGCGCAGTTCGCGCGCAACGAGGTAAGCCATCGTCGGCTCAGCCGCAATGCCGCATTACAATGTCATGCAGTTGATGCAGGCGGCCATGAAAAAAGTGCTCGCCGCCCGGCACCACGACGACCGCCAGATTCTGCGGCCGCGCCCACTCGAATACCGCTGTGAGCGGGACGACTTCATCGAGTTCTCCATGAACGACTAGCGTGCCTGCCGCAACGTGCTCGGTCGGGAACCGGTTTACCGCCGGGGCAATTAAAACGAGTTGATCGGGATTAAGTTCTTGCGCGACCCGTGTTTGTACGAAACTGCCGAAAGAAAAACCGGCGCACACAAAGGGCAGCCCGCCGTACTTGTCTTGCGCGTAACGCGCGATTGCAATCAGGTCGGTAGTTTCACCGCGACCCTCGTCATGCACGCCGGCGCTCGCCCCGACGCCGCGAAAGTTCGGGCGCAACGCGACGTAGCCCAGCGCGTTGAACGTGCGCGCGAGCGTCGTGACCACTTTGTTGTCTTTGGTGCCGCCCATCAGTGGATGCGGATGCGCGATAAGCGCAATGCCGCGGCGCTGTCCGCCAGGGATTAGGCCCGGATCGCTGACATCGACTTCAACTTTCCCCGCGATTCCGTCAAGCAGCAGTCGTGCTGTCGTAACTTGCTTCAAATTTTCAGGCGTTCGACGATGCGGCCGTGCTGCAAATGCTCGACAACTATTTCATCGATGTCTTCGCGGTCGACGTACGTGTACCACACTTCTTCGGGATAAACGACGAGCACCGGGCCTTCTTTGCAGCGATCAAGGCAGCCGGCCGTGTTGATGCGCACCTTGCCCGCCCCCGAAAGACCCAGCGCTTTGACTTTTGACTTCGCATAATCGCGCATTTCCTGCGCGCCATGGTCATTGCAGCACGCGTCTCCGTTGTCGCGCTGATTGCAGCAAAAAAATACGTGGCTTTTGTAGTAACTCATGAATTAGGGGTGGGCTAACCCCGGTTCCAATTAAAGTTTCACGGACCGCGGCGGGCAACGGCTTAAGCGGGCTTGTATGGTACCGCAAAATCCAGCGGGATGATGCGTCGTGGCGCAAGCGGGGGAGCTAAGTCACGCTTGCTTAAAGTTCGTTTGACTTGCGGGCGTTCCCTTTAGCGCGCTGCACCGGATACTTGCGCGCGTTGATGCGTATTTTTCGGCGCGCCGCCGCCATCGGATCAATGCCAAGCACGTCGGCTAGCCGTGTCAAATAGAGCAGGACATCGGCGATTTCCTCGCCGACTGCCCGCTTGCGTCGGGCATCGATGCGTATGCTTTGCGCCGGCGTCAGCCACTGAAAATGTTCGAGCAGCTCCGAGGCTTCCACCGCGAGCGCCATGGCTAGATTTTTCGGCGTGTGGAATTGCTCCCACTCGCGCGCGGCGGCAAAACGGCGCAGCGCATCACGCAGGTCATCCAGAGTTGCGGCAGTGCGGGTCATAAAGTCATTTTCAGTTTGAAGCGCGCGAGTTACGCCCGCTGTGCGGGCGGGCACGCGCCAGCGCAATGAGCAACAACAGTGCGGCAAACGGCCAAACCTGGGACAGCAGGCGTGCGATGCTGCCGAAATTGGCGAGATGCGTGGACGGTGGACCTGATAGAAACGGGGGCAACGTTTGATACGGGTTATCGGGCATGAAATTGATGATGGCGATTCCCGCGGCGACGCATGCAACGGCTACGCCGGCGCGCGCGAACGGCGCCAACCACGTCAGCAGTGCGACGACGGCAGCGCCCGCTACCAAGCCGGCAGCGACCCCCGGCGTCAGCCACTGCAGCCAGTTGGCTGAGCGCGTGATCGTCACCGCGGCGATAGACTTGGCGGCCCCCGTGAGCAGAAGGGCGAGCAGCATGACGCGCAATGTGTACTTACGCGACTGCATCAGCAATGAAATGGTCAGGGCAATGCCGATCATTGCAAGCGCGACTACAGCGGCTTCGCCAACCAGATAAGCCTGGGATGAATGCATGAACGTCGGCGTAATACCTAACACGTCGCGCAGGTTGCCGCTGCCGAAAACGACCGCGGACGGATGAAATTGGATAACGATCCATAACAGGATTACGACCAGCCCGTAGTCACCGACCCGCCCCGGCCGCACCACGCGCGCCCGTAGGCCGGCGAGCGGATTATTCCAGACCTCGAGCAGCATTGCGCCGGCTGCACCGAGCGCCGCCCCTGCGCTGTTGGACAGCAAATCGACGTTCGATGCGATCCTGGTCGGCAGGAACATCTGGGCGCTTTCGAGCGACAAGCTCAGCAACGCTGCCAGTAAAGTGGCAAACACGTATGCGAACCCGGCCCGGAGCGGCGGGTGCAATACGTGAAATAACATTGCCCCGAGGGGAAGGTAAGCCGCGATATTAAGCGCGATATCGCCGGCGGTTACGTAACGCGGCCACGGTGCGGTTAAAAATACGAAGACGTCCGGTGACGGCATGCGCCAGCCTGCAAACGGCTGCATGCTGGCATACACAATGACCACTGTGTATGCTAGGGCGATGGTGCCTGGTAGCGGTGCTTTGACCGAAGATTTCATTATTGTTACGGACTCTCAAGCGAAATAGTCGTCCGACGTGGCGACGGGCAAGAGTATGAGGTAAGCGCCCGTTTGATTAGGAGCACTTTGAAAAGCAGCCCCCGCAACATGACGATATTCTATGATGTTTTCAATGGTGATGCGGATGGTATCTGCGCGCTGCATCAATTGCGCCTGATTGAGCCGCGCGACAGCGTCCTTATCACAGGCGTCAAGCGCGACATCGCGTTGCTCGAGCAGGTTCGCGCTGAAAGCGGTGATATGGTCACCGTGCTCGATGTGTCGCTCGCGCGGAATGCCGCTGCGCTTGATAGATTGCTCGACCGCGGCGTCGACTGTCGCTATTTCGATCACCATTTCGCGGGCACCATTCCAGCGCATCCGCGACTTCAGGCTTTCATCGATACCGCGCCCGACGTGTGCACAAGCCTCCTGGTCGACCGCTACCTCGAAGGGCGCGCGCGCGCGTGGGCGGTCGTCGCGGCGTTCGGCGACAATCTGGAAGCGGCGGCGCGCGACGCGGCTGCGATGCTCAATCTGAATGAATTGCAACTCGCGCAACTGCAGGGACTCGGTGAATGCATCAATTACAACGCCTATGGCCCGAGCGTCGCGGATTTGCACTATCACCCGGCCGAGTTGTATCAGATCCTGGCGGGTTATTCGGACCCGTTTCAGTTCATCACCGGAGAGCCCGTTTATGAGGTGCTGCGGCTTGCTCGCGCTGACGATTTGTTCAGAGCCGGTGAAGTGAATGCCGCGCTCGCGACCGCCCACTGCGCCGTGTATGTATTGCCGGACGCCGCGTGGAGCCGGCGCGTCAACGGCGCGTTCGTTAATCAACTTGCGGTGGCGTTTCCGGATCGCGCGCATGCCGTCCTGGTCGCGGACGCCGACGTTTACATGGTAAGCGTGCGCTCACCGCTTGCAGCGCCGAATGGTGCGGACACAGTGTGCCGTGGCTTCGGTGGCGGTGGCCGCGCGGGTGCGGCGGGCATCGACGCACTGCCGGGCCGCGACTATGCGCGTTTTATAACGGCGTTTGAGCAGGCTTACTGCTAGCTGCAACTAATGGCGCGGACCGGGCCTAATCGAAGTCGAGCGCCTTGCCGAATAACAACGTAACGTTGATTCGGCGATTGCAATAGCCGGGTTTGAAATTTATTTCGTCGGTTGTGTGAAACAGCGTCGAGTCAAACAGCACACAGCGATTTTCACGGTAGGGTATGCGCTGGGATTTCGCATTGTTTTCAGTCAGGAATGCCGCCATTTTTGCTGATTTCCCGTTGTAATCTTCGAACGTCCAGTCGGCGGGCGCCGGCACGTCGTAGATCAACATGCCGCCGGTGGTTTTGTCGATGCACGCGTCGTCAGCGGTAATCCAGAAATTGACATTCACCTTCGCGAAATCGGCGTGCATATTAATGCCCCGCAGACGCTGATCGTATTTAAACGCCCACGCCTGGGTCAGCGGCGCATCGCCAATCACCCGCGGCATCATCAGCTTCATTTCGTCCGCGATCGCCAACAGCACGCGCGGACAAAAACCGCTGCCGAGCACGGTGCCGACGTAGCCGTTGTCGAACGAGGACTTCCACACCGTTGCTTCTTCGCAGTATTCGCGCAGACTCGCCAACGCCGCCGCCGACAAAAAGTTGTCGATGACGACGAGCTTCGGCGAACTGCGCAGGTAAGATTCTTCAGTCGCGCTGTAATCGTTTTCGCCGAGTGCCGTGCCGGCATATGCAGGATCCGGACAGTAGTGGTATTCGGCCAATGCTGTGCGTAGCTCCTCACCTTCAGTGCCGGTAGGCGCGAGTTTGGCGTGAGAATTAACGTTCTGCAGGTGATGGCGCTTCATTACGGTCAGCGCGTGCCGGGCACCGGCGGGCAGTTTGCCGCGGCTCGCGAGCAACTCGAGTTGCTCAAGATCATGGCGCAGGCGCGGTTCTGGCACCGGCCAGACCAGGCTTTCATAACCGAGGCCCTGCTCACCCGACAGCTTTAAACAAAGCCGCAAAAATTGATGGCCCGCAGCGAGCTCGCGGTGATTGATTCGGTCGCGTGCAAGCGCGGCGAGCGATTCGATATCGTTGTAAATTTCGTCGCGGTATTGCCTCACCAGCTCATCGCGCTCATGCGCGGCGTCAGAGTTGATGAATAATTTCAACAAGCCGCGGATCGCCGTCAGCGACGGGCG
This sequence comes from Betaproteobacteria bacterium, assembly GCA_025360445.1. GTDB lineage: Bacteria > Pseudomonadota > Gammaproteobacteria > Burkholderiales > SG8-41 > PALSA-1004. The sequence continues at coordinate 210 of JANYCE010000201.1, read as the reverse complement.
CCCCGATGTAAGTGCCTGCCGATAGGCCGCGGCCGCGCGCGTAAGATTGCCTAATCTGGCAAAGGCGACGCCGAGTTGGGCATGGATTTCCGGCATTACCGTCGCGTCCGCCGGAATTTCATTGAACGTGGCGATCACCGAATAAAAGTCGGCGAGCTTGTTGTGGCATTTCATGAGCTGCAGGATTGCGGTCTGGTCTTGCGGACTTAC
>JANYCE010000168.1 GCA_025360445.1 Betaproteobacteria bacterium | reverse complement strand
ACTCGGCAAAGAACATCAGATTCGGCTCGCTATCGCCTGTATTATCGCGCGCGGCCATTTGCTGATCGAAGACATACCCGGCGTCGGCAAGACCACGCTCGCACACGCGCTGGCAATCACGCTGGGCCTGCAATTTCAGCGTATACAGTTTACGAGCGACCTGTTGCCGGCCGATATCCTCGGCGTGTCCATCTTCGACCGTGAAGCCAGTACTTTTCGCTTTCACCCCGGCCCCATCTTCGCGCAAGTTATTCTGGCCGACGAGGTCAACCGGGCGACACCCAAGACACAAAGCGCGCTGCTTGAAGCGATGGAGGAGCAGCAGGTGACAGCCGAGGGTGAAACCCGGCCGCTGCCCGAACCATTTTTTGTCATAGCGACGCAAAATCCATCGCACCAGATCGGCACGTTCCCGCTGCCGGAATCGCAGCTCGACCGCTTCCTGATGCGCATCGAGCTCGGTTATCCGGATGCCGGCGCCGAGCGCGCGTTGCTGCAAGGTATCGATCGCCGCGACCTGTTGCCGCAGCTGGCGCCGTGCATCCAACCTGAGGATTTAACTGCTTTGCAACGTGATGCGCGCGAGGTGCACGCCTCGTCGGCCCTGCTTGACTATCTGCAGGCGCTGGTCAATTACAGCCGCAAGTCGCCGGATTATGTGAATGGGTTGTCGCCGCGCGCCGCACTCGCCCTGCTCAACGCGGCGCGCGCTTGGGCAATGATGAACGGGCGCCGGCAGGTGCTGCCGGAGGATGTGCAGGCGATCGTGCCCGCCGTCGTCGGGCATCGCCTGTTCATCGCGCGCGATAACCTGCGCATTAATGGCGCGATGGTCGCCAACCAGCTCATCGAAGCGGTGCCGATACCGTGACGGACCGGTCATGAGGCGTGCCAGCTAAAACCGCACAGGGCATTGCGGCCCCATCGCGTGTGATGGCGCCATTACGGGCTTTCGCGCGGGCCCTCGCACATACCCTCGCGACGCCTTACCGCGCGTTTCATCAGTCGATCGATCGCTGGCTGTTTCAACTGGACGGCAAGCCGGTGACCAGCGTTGAACTTGTGCAGCGGCGCATTTTTATCGTGCCGTCGCGCCACGGCATCCTGTTCGTCGGCGCACTGGCCCTGATGTTAAGCGGGTCGATTAATTACAACCTGAGCCTTGGTTTTATCCTGACATTTCTGCTTGCGGCGCTTGGCGTCAATGCGATTTTGCACACGTTCCGCAATCTTGCACGGTTGACGATTACGAGCGGCCGCGTGCCGCCGGTATTTGCTGGCGATACGGCGCGTTTCTCGCTCGTCATCAACAATCCGACCGCGCTTGACCGCTACAGCATAGGTATCGCGCGCGACTCGCTTGAATTGATTTATACCGATGTGCCGGCGCTGCAGGCGACAACGGTCGGCGTGCCAGTACCCGCGCCGCGGCGCGGCCTTTTGCGCCCCGGCCGGCTTAAGGTGTTTACCCAGTTTCCACTCGGCATCTGCTACGCCTGGGCGTATGTCGAACTCGACATCCAATGCGTCGTATATCCGCGGCCCGAGGCCGGGCGCGTGCCGCTGCCGCCGTCAGCATCGGATGATGCAGGCGGCGTCACGCATGGTATGGGCCAGGAGGATTTTGCCGGCTTACGTTCGTATCATCCGGGCGACTCGCCGCGGCACATCGCATGGAAGGCCGCCGCTCGCGGAGAGTCGCTGTTGACCAAGCAGTTCAGCGGCCGCGCCGCGAGCGAATTGTGGCTTGACTGGAACGCCATTTCCCCGACGTTGCCGGTGGAAGCGCGCCTCGAGCGGCTCGCGCGCTGGGTGGTCGACGCGAACAGCGCGGCGCTGAGCTATGGCCTGCGTTTACCCGGTCTCACGCTGCCGCCCGTGGCGGGGGACTCGCAGCGTGAGCGTTGCCTCGAAGCGCTCGCGCTGTTCAAGAGCGAACGACATGAGACATGACTAACGCGCTCGAACGCTTTCACCTGCGCCATGTAGGCTGGCTGATTGGCGCGCTCGCACTGGTGGCCGCTCCGCATGCCGTTCGCCTGCCCTTGTGGGTGACGGGGCTCGTCGTGATTTTGTTCGGATGGCGCGGTTATGTTGCGTTAAACGGGCTCGCGTTGCCGCGCAAATGGATCTTGCTTTTGATCGCGGCCGGCACGCTCGGCGGCATTTTTATAAGCTATGGCCGCGTACTCGGCCGCGACTCAGGCGTCGCGTTGCTGGTGGTGATGCTCGCGTTGAAGCTGATGGAAATGGCCACCTTGCGCGATGCAATGGTGCTTATCTTCATCGCCTACTTTCTGGTCATCACGAATTTTCTGTACTCGCAGACCATTCCGACCACGATATTCATGCTGTTCATGATGTGGATCATCACCGCCACGATGATCGGATTTCAGTTCCGCACAAGCCAGCCCGGCGCGTGGTTTCAATTGCGCAGTTCGGGAGTCATGCTGCTGCAGGCGGCACCCCTGATGCTGGTGCTGTTTCTGCTTTTCCCGCGCGTGCAAGGGCCGCTGTGGGGCATGCCGCAGGACGGCTACTCAGGCGTCACCGGCCTGTCGGAAGATATGTCGCCGGGCACCCTGAGCAATTTGTTGAGTTCGGACGAGGTCGCCTTTCGCGTCAACTTTGAATCGTCGGCAACTCCCGAGACGCAGCAGCTTTATTGGCGCGGGCCCGTCATGTGGGAATTCGATGGCTATACCTGGAGTTCGGCACGCGCCCCCTACGTAATACCGCGTGATTTCGAGCCTATCGGTAACGCGATCGAATACACGATCACCGTCGAACCGCATGGCAAACGCTGGTTGTTCGCGCTCGATTTACCGGGACGCACGCCGCCGCGCAGCGTTATAACCAGCGATTACCAGTTGTTGTTCCAAGGCCCGGTTACTCAGCGCCTGCGTTACGACATGGTTTCGCACCTCCGGTATCGGGACGCCGCGCCGCTGCCTCGTTACGAATTGCAGCGCGCGCTGCGCATGCCGCCGACCACCAACCCGCGCACGCATGAACTCGCGCGC
>JANYCE010000160.1 GCA_025360445.1 Betaproteobacteria bacterium | reverse complement strand
TATCCGCCCGTCGCGAATTGTTTGCGTCCAGCGCTTCTGCTCCGCTTCAATCAGCCGCTGAAAATGGCCGGGCGATTGCGCGACGGGCTCGAGCCCGGTCGCCACAATGCGATCGCGCATGTCCGCCTGATTTAATCCGCGACCGATTTCTGCATACAGCCGCGCAACCACCGGCGCAGGCGTGCCGGCCGGCGCGACGACTCCATACCAGTTGGTCACGACAACGTCGTAACCGAGTTCCGTCAGCGTCGGTACATTGGGCAGAGCCGCGCTGCGCTTGGCCGAGGTCACGACGAGCGCACGCAAGCGGCCGGTTTGTACGAACGGCAACGACCCGCCCATGCCGATGAACGTGCCCTGGATTTGTCCCGCTATCGTGTCCACAACCGCTGGCCCGCCGCCTTTATACGGAATGTGATTGAGATCGATGCCCGCGTTGAGTTTGAATAGTTCGAGCGTCAGATGCAGTCCGCCGCCGTTGCCTGACGAGCCGACGTTGATTTTGCCCGGCTGCGCCTTCGCGTACGCAATGAATTCCTTAATGTTCTGCGCCGCAAAACCCGGATGCACCATCAGGATGTACGGCGTTTCCGCGACCAGCGCGACCGGCACGAAAGTTTTGAGCGGATCGGGCGGCGCCTGTTTTTTGTAATACGCGCCATTGCTGGTCAATGCGAGGTCAGCGAGCAGCAGCGTATAACCATCCGGCAGCGACTTCGCAACGAGCTCCGTTCCCAGCATGCTCGCCGCGCCAGGCCGGTTATCGACGACGACAGTCTGGCCGAGATTCTCAGTGAGTTTTTGGCCAGTGATGCGCGCGACAACGTCCGAGCCGCCGCCCGGCGCGAACGGCACCACGAGGCGGATTGGTTTGGCGGGATAGGTTCGGCCGCGTGGGCTGTTGCTCCAATCGCGCAGATGAGAGCTAATAAAATTCCGCCATTTTGAAAGGCTATTTTCATCATTTTTTCCTGGCTGGCTGTTGGAGGATCAAACGCGCCAAAGTATCGCGACCTAATGCTCGGGCTACTGTAACCTTAATCGTCGGCAACTCAACTTTTGATTGATCTACGGTCTTTACAAAAAAACGAAATTCAGTGTTGAGGTGATGCCGTGGCAACAAGGCAATGTAGCGCACACGGCATCATCCGATAACTTCGAAGACACGTTGACCACCATGCAGATGCTAGTGACATGTACGGTTATATATAACCGAATTTCGCTCAAGTGGTGAACATGAAAAAATACGGCCAAGTCTACAAAATTTCTTTCGATGGCGGCATTTATGTTGGATCCGCGATTGGTAATTCGTTTGGTCGGTGGGCTGCGCACGTGCGGCTTTTAAGAACCAAGAAACACCATTGCAAAAGGTTGCAGGAAGCCTTCAATTTGGGCGGGATTACATCGTTTTCGTTTTCAGTAGTGGAATCCAAGATCGACTACTCAGAGATTCTGAAATCGGAGTTCGATTGGAGCGAAAAACTCTGCGGCATAAACGCGCGTCCTAGTAAAATACTTAAACACTCAATCAAACTAAGGATCGCTGAAGATATTTTGGCCGGTATACCATACCGGGAAATCTCAAAGAGACATGGCGCAAGCCTTGGCGCTATATCGAGTATAAAACGCCATTTTCTGGATTAATTACATGTACACGCAATCCGAAATGGACATCCTCATCATTGAGAAAGCTCATGCCGGATGCGGGTAAGTTTACGAATACTCCCGGCTCAACGAGCTAAACACTGCAATCGCAAGTCAGACCGCATGTGACCATGGCCCCCTTTTCAAATGTTTATTAGAGGAGGCTGGCAAGTTCACGGATGGCCAAATTTCCTTAAGTCGGTTGTAAACGTATTGGTGAGGCCAGTTAGACACATCTTCTAAGGCCATACCGTAGTTTGGCGCAAGAAACTGCCCTTCGTTGCTGAGATTTGGCTACGCAAGGATGCCGGTCACCCCTCCCAACTCATGCGTTAACATGGCGGCTCTTTTGAGGGGCAATCATGGACCTGGAATTGACCGGTAAGGTCGCCATCGTCGGCGGCGCAAGCAAAGGCCTCGGCCGGGCGTGCGCGGAAGTGCTCGCCGCGGAAGGCGCCAAGGTCGTCATGTGCAGCCGCACCGCCACCGATCTTGAGCGCGCCGCGCAGGAAATCCGTAACAAAACGGGTGCCGATGTTTTCGCCTATGCGGGCGACCTCGAGCAGCACGCGACGATACAAGCGCTGGTTGCAACAGCGGTCGCTCATTTCGGTCGACTCGATATTCTGGTGAATAATTCCGGCGGTCCGCCGCTCGCCAAGTCACTGAGCGCGACCGAAGAGCAATGGGCGACGGCAGTACAGCGTTCGCTGCTTTACTTTGCGCGCATGTCACGCGAGGCGATTCCGCATCTAAAAAAACAGCGCGGCGGGCGCATCATCAACATTCTGGCGAGTACCGTCTATCAGCCGATCGCGAACCTCGCGCTGTCGGGCGCCACGCGGATGGGGGTCGTCGCGTTCGCCAAAAGCCTCGCTGACGAAGTCGGCCGCGACGGCATCCTCGTCAACAACGTGTGTCCCGGCTCGCTCCTGAGCGAGCGCATGCTTGGCAACGTGACTGCGCGCGCAAAGGAACTTGGTATCACGCTCGAAGCAGCACTCGCGCAGCGCGCCGACGAAACTGCGCTTGGCCGGATAGGCGATCCGATCGAACTTGCAAATCTGGTCGCTTTCCTTGCGTCGGGCAAGGCGAGCTATATCACGGGCACCACGATCCGCGTCGACGGCGGACTCGTGCGCTCGGTGATGTAAGCGTTCGCAATGCAAAAACATATAATTTTGCTTGGCGCATTCGCGTGGCTGTTGCTTTTCGGTCGCATGGAAAGTGCGCTTGCAGAGTCTCAACAATATCCGGTTAAACCGATTCGCATCATCGTGCCCTATGCGCCCGGCGGCGGCGCCGACATCGTGGCGCGCATGATCGCGCAGAAAATGGCAGAGACTTTTCGTCAGTCCGTCGTCATCGACAACCGGGCCGGCGCGGGCGGCGCGATTGGCTCTGAAATGGCGGTGCGCGCGCTGCCCGACGGCTACACGCTGGCGTTCGTGTCGGGCGCCTATACGACAAGCGTTGCCCTCATAAAACCGCCCTACGATCCGGTCAACGACATTACGCCGATCGTGATGGTCGGCGAAGCGAGTTCGCTCGCGGTCGTGCACCCCACGGTGCCGATTAAGAATGTGAAGGAGCTGATCGATTACGCGAAAACGAATCCGGGCAAGCTCAATTACGGCAGCGGCGGCACTGGCGGCTTCTCGCATCTGATTACCGCGCTGTTCGAACTGATGGCTAACGTGCGCATGACGCATATTCCTTACAAGGGCACCGGCCCCGCATTGACCGACCTGCTCGGCGGTCAGCTTCAAGTCATCTTTGGCAGCACGCCGTCGACCGCCGTGCATGCAAAATCCGGCAAGCTGCGCGCGATTGGCGTCACTTCGAAAATTCGATCGAGTGCCATGCCCGATGTGCCGCTGATCGCAGACACGGTGCCTGGCTATTACGCGCCGCTCTTATACGGCCTGTGGGGCCCGCGCGGATTGCCGAAGGACGTAGTGACGCTGTGGAACACCGAAGCCGCCAAACTACTGCGCACCGCGGACATGAAAGAGCGACTCACGAACGCCGGCATCGATGCCGCGGGCGGCGCGCCGGCGGAATTTCGCGACGCGCTCAAAAGCGACATCGAGCGCTGGCGAAAAGTCATCCGGGCGGCCGGCATCGAGCCGGCCAATTAAATGGACATGTGATTGGTGGAGCCTATGCTCATAGCACGGACACGCATCGCGATTACTCTCACACTGCTCTCGACCTGGCATGCGGCTGCAATGGCGCAAAGCGCCTATCCGTCCAAGCCGATTCGCATCATTTCGATCTTTGCGCCAGGCGGGGGCAACGACGTGATCTGCCGGTTGGTCGCGCAGAAGCTTTCCGAGCGTGTGAAGCAGCAGGTTTACGTCGAGAATCGCGTGGGCGCCAACGGCATCATCGGCAGCGAGGCGGCCGCGCGATCGGCGCCTGACGGTTACACGATCACGCTCATTCCGAGCGGCCACGCCGTCAATGCGAGCATGTATCGCAAGCTGCCATTCGATTCGATTAAGGATTTCACCACTATCACGCTCGCCGGCACGAGCCCGCTCGTGTTCGCGGTGCATCCGTCGCTGCCTGCGCGCAATGTCAAAGAACTGATCGCGCTCGCCAAGGCCAAGCCGGGTCAGCTCACCTATGTGACGTCGGGCATCGGCGCCTCAGGACATCTCGCCGCCGCGCTGTTTGAGACGATGACTGGCACGTCGCTATCGCACGTGCCTTATAAAGGCATGTCGCTCGCGGTGGCCGATTTGATGGGCGGACAAGTGTCGATGACATTCGGGACCAGTCTGTCGGTCGTTCCGCACGTGCGCTCGGGCAGATTGCGCGCCCTTGCGACCACCGGCGCACAACGCTCGCCCGCATTGCCTGAGCTTCCCACCGTTGCTGAAGCGGGCGTCGCGGGTTACGAAGCGAGC
>JANYCE010000147.1 GCA_025360445.1 Betaproteobacteria bacterium | reverse complement strand
CTGCACCGAAACTGAGTACTGCATTTGCAGACCTTGCGGCACTGGCGCGACACCGATACGTCCGGCTGGCGCGACGACGTTTTGCTCCTGCACGATGCGAACTACATCGCCCGCGGTAACGCCGAGGCGCGCCATCTTGTCCGGATCGAGCCAGATGCGCATGCTGTAATCGCGCGCACCAAACAACCGCACAAAGCCGACGCCGGGAATGCGCGCGATCGCATCCTGGATATTGAGCAGCGCGTAATTGCTGAGAAAAATCGAATCGTAGCGACGGTCCGGCGACGTGAGCGCTATCACGCTCAGAAAATCCGTTGATTGCTTGCGAATCTGGATGCCCTGCCGAATCACGTCTGCAGGCAACCCGCTTTGCGCGACCGCCACGCGGTTTTGTACGTCGACCGCGGCCAGATCCTGGTTGGTGCCCACATCGAAAGTGACAGTCAACGTGTAGGTGCCATCGTTCGCGCTCTTCGAGTCCATGTAAATCATGTTCTTGGAGCCGTTGACCTGCTGCTCGATCGGGGCGGCGATTGACTGCGCGACGACCGTCGCATTCGCGCCGGGGAACGCAGTCGAAACCAGCACCTGCGGCGGCACGATTTGCGGATACTGCGTGATCGGCAACCCGAATAGCGCGACGCCGCCGGCGAGCGAAATGATCAGCGAAATTACCGCTGAAAAAACCGGCCGGTCGATAAAGAAATTGAACATGCTTACTTCGCGCCCGGGTACGGGGCAGACGTGGCTGGCGAGCTTGGCTTAGCTGGCGCAGCGTCCTTGCCCGGCTCGGTCACGGCGGATTTCGACGGCTCGGTTTGCTGCGCGGCTGCAGGCGGATTTACAGCACCTTTTTTCGCGTCATCTTTAGAGCCATCTGCTTTTTTGGCGTCGGCCGCTGCTACGACCGGCTTGACGGGCGCTCCGGGCCGCACTTTTTGCATGCCTTCGACGACGATCATTTCACCCGGGTTGACGCCACCCTCCACTACCCAGTCGTTGCCGAGCCGCGTGTTGGCGGTAATTTCGCGGAACTGCGCTTTGCCCTCGACATCGACAACATACACCGAACGCTTGCCCTGCAGTTCCTGCACGGCCTGCTGCGGAATGCGTATCGCGTTCAATGGCTGCAAGGACGGAAAAATCACGCGCACGAGTTGCCCTGCGCGAAGTGCCCGGTCCGGATTCGGCACCTGCACGCGCACCTGCAACGTACCGCTTTTAGGATCCACCGCCGCATCTACAAAATTAAGCGTGCCGCTCGATTTGTATTCGGTGCCGTCGGCGAGTCTCAACCGGAACGGCGGGAGACGCCCTTTGTCTTCGCCCGGATTGCGCTTCAACTGGCGCTGCAACTCCATGAGCTTCTGCTCGCTTACCGTGAAGTTTACGTAAATCGGATCGACCGAATACAGCGTGGTTAACAACGTCGTCGATGCGTTGACGAGCCCGCCCGGTTTAATCAACGCCTTGCTGATTACGCCGTCGCGCGGCGCGCGTATCGTCGCGTACTCGACATTAAGCTCCGCGGTCCTGACCTGTGCGCGCGTCGCGTCTTCATTGGCCGCGTCGGTCGCTTCCCTGGCGATCGCAGCGTCGAGATCCTGTTGGCTGATGGCCTTCTCGGAAAGCAGCGGCTTGATGCGATCGAGGTTCTGCTTTGAATTCAAGTGTGCGGCACGGGTCTGCGCGAGCGCCGCCGTCGCCTGCGCGAGCACGGCCAGATAAGGCTGCGGGTCGACCGTGAACAATACATCGCCGCGTTTTACGCGCGCGCCGTCCTCGAATGCCTGGCGTTCGAGCAGTCCGGTCACGCGCGAACGGATTTCCACGGTGTCGACGGCCTCGGTTTGGCCAACATAATCTTCGAACACGGTGATGAGCTGGCCGACTGCGCTAATGACAGTGACTTCGGGCGGGGGCGGCGGCGGCGGAGGGCTTTTGTTACCGCAGGCCGCGACGACGAGCAAAAATAGCGCAATGGCGAACTGCGTCAGCAGTCCGGGCCGATTAGTTCGATGACGTAATGCACCCACAGACATCTCCCTCGCGAACTTCATGTTGCGATTGCTATAGCAACCGGGCCAAAAAAGGGCGTCATTGTGACAGAGTGGCGGCGCTGCGACATCCCGCCTGCCAATCGCGAACGGCCGCGACAGCGGATAACATTGCATTCGACCGTGTGCACGCGGAGCACTGAGTTGGGGATTGCGACGTATCATAAATGCGATGAGTGAGTGCAGCGCAACGCGGCACCGATGCAATGCGCCGTGCGATTCCCTTGGCCCCTCTTCCGTGGGCGAGGGGAGCGTCGAGCAAAAATGCGCTGTCGCTTATTTTGGAAATATCAATAAGCGGCGAGCACGCGCGCAAACATTGCGCGATCTACATTGCCGCCCGTCAAGGCGACCGCGATGCGCTTGCCGCGGTTTTTCGCACGCTCCTGCAGCGCGCCGGCGAGCGGCGCCGCACCGGCGCCTTCGGCCGTACTGTGGGTCGCGCTGAAATACATCCGCATCGCCGCCGCAACTTCATCGTCTGTCACTGCCAGCACGCGCGCAGCGCCCTGCCAGATTACCTCGAGCGCCGCCGGGTCCGGCACACGGCAGGCCATGCCGTCGGCGAGTTCCGTGGTGACGCCATGCTCCACCAGTTGGCGGGTCTCGAACGAAAGCTTGTACGCCGGTGCGTGCGCCGACACGACGCCGACGATTTCCGTTTTAAGCCGGAGCGCATCGCGCGCCGCGATCATGCCCGAGATGCCGGAACCCTGGCCGATCGGCACGTATACAGTCGCGAGGTCCGGCACGCCGCGCAGCAGTTCCACCGCATAGGTCGCAACACCGCGTACGAGATGCGGGTGAAACGCCGGGATCATATGCAGACCGCGTTCATCGGCGAGACGCGCCGCGTGTTCGCGCGACTCTTGAAAGTCGGCGCCGTGCTCGATCAACTCGACGCCGAGTGCCCGCATCGCCGCATTCTTTTCGAGACTGTTGCCGTGCGGCACCACGATCGTAGAGCGAATATTATGTTTGCGCGCGGCAAAGCCGACCGACTGGCCATGATTGCCGCGCGTTGCACTGATCACACCCGCCGGCCGCGCGCCGCCGCTCACCAGTTCATGGAAGTAGACAAGCCCGCCGCGCACCTTAAATGCGCCGGTCGGCGTAAAATTTTCGTGCTTGACCCACACTTCCGCGCCGAGTTCTGTCGCCAGCAGCGGCCACGCAAATTGCGGCGTCGGTGACAATGTCTCGTAAACAATTGCCGCCGCGTTATCAAGGTCGTGCACCGTAAACGCAAAGTCACGGGCATGCATATTTCAGGCGTTCACATTCACCACGAGCCGGCCACGGACTTTGCCCGCGACGATGTCGGCTGCCGCCGGTATTGCCGCCGCCAGGGAAATTTCGTGCGTCATCGCTTCGAGCTTCGCGGGGTCGAGATCGCGCGCGAGCCGCGACCACGCTTCGACCCGCAGCGCCAGCGGCGCCATTACGCTGTCGATGCCGGCGAGTGTCACGCCGCGCAGAATGAACGGCGCCACCGACGACGGAAAATCCATGCCGCCGGCAAGCCCGCAGGCAGCGACTGCGCCACGATAGCGCATGCCCGCACATACATTCGCGAGGGTGTGGCTGCCAACCGTATCGATCGCCCCCGCCCAGCGCTCTTTAGCGAGCGACTTGCCCGGTGCGGATAGCGTCGCCCGCTCAATGATTTCAGCCGCGCCCAATGACTTCAGATAGTCCGCTTCACTTGCACGACCGGTCGAGGCTATGACGCGAAACCCAAGTTTTGCCAGCAGCGCGATTGCGACGCTACCGACGCCGCCTGCGGCGCCGGTTACCAAAACGTCGCCCTTATCCGGCGTCACGCCATGCTGCTCAAGCGCCAGCACGCACAGCATCGCGGTGTAGCCTGCAGTGCCGATAGCCATGGCCTGGCGTGTAGTGAATTGGGCGGGCAGTTTGATCAGCCAGTCGCCGTCTAGACGCGCATGCTGAGCGAGACAGCCCCATTGCGTTTCGCCGACGCCCCAGCCATTGAGTATCACTCGATCGCCCGGCCTAAACCCGGCATACGCACTTTCGGTTACCGTGCCCGCACCGTCGATGCCCGGCACCATCGGAAACTTTCTTACGACCGGCGCCTTGCCGCTAATGGCGAGGCCGTCCTTATAGTTGACGGTCGAAAAGTCTACTTTAATTGTCACGTTCCCCGCCGGCAGTTCGGCGGCGTCCACTTCGCGCGCGATGCATTGTTGCACGTCGCCTGTTTTGCTTATGACCAGAGCTTTGAACATTAGATGCTTTCGGCGCGAAGAATTATCCAGTGTAGCAACATTCGCAATGTCACCGGCGCATGCTTCAATCGGCGTGCTAGGATTCGATTCGATTTTCGGGAGGCCCGCATGAAAACATTTTTTACGCTGCTAGGCGTTTTAATCAGCCTGTCCGCCGGCGCCCAGGCCGACCGCTTCGACAAGGTCGAAATAAAGACCACGCGGCTTACCCAAAATCTCTATCTGCTCGAAGGCGAAGGCGGCAACATCGGTGTGTCCGCCGGGGACGATGGCATATTTATAATCGATGACCAGTTCGCCCCGCTCACCGCACGCATTCTCGCCGCGATCAAGGCGATTTCAGACAAGCCGCTGCGCTTTTTAATTAACACGCATTGGCATTTCGATCATACGGGCGGCAACGAAAATCTTGGCAAAGCAGGTGTGGTGATCGTCGCGCACGACAACGTTAGAAAACGCTTATCAACCAAAACCGCGATCGACTTTTTCAAGTCGTCATATGGACCGACGGCCGCGATCGGTCTGCCCGTGATTACGTTCAAAGACACTATGACTTTTCATCTGAACGGCGACGAAGCAACCGCTCTGCATGTGCCAAACGCGCACACCGACGGCGACTCGATCATTCACTTCCGCAACGCCAATGTCGTGCATATGGGCGACACCTACTTCAACGGCTTATATCCCTTCATCGATACGGGAACGCGCGGGTCGGTCAAAGGCATGATTGCCGCCGCGAACCGCGTGCTCGCGATCGCCGACGATACGACCAAGATCATCCCCGGACACGGCCCGCTCTCGAACAAGCTGGAGCTAAAAACCTATCGCGACATGCTCGCCGCGGTGCACGCAAATGTTGCACGCCTGGTCAAAGCCAGGAAGACGCTGGCACAGGTGATCGCTGCCAAGCCGACGAAAGACTATGACGCCAAATGGGGCAACGGTTTCCTCAAGCCTGATGCATTCATTGAAATCGTTTACACGAGTGTGACGAGTGAAAAATAAGCGGGCAAGTTGCCGGAAATCGAGCCGCCCTCGACTATGCTTTCCCTGCGAGCACCTTCGTCGAGATTACCTATTACCTCTCTGCGCTGCGCCGGGGCCAGCGGCCCCAACCTGCAGTGGGCCTCAACCTGCAGTGGGCATCAACTTTAAAGGCAGCTTTGGAAACTCACAACTTTCAAATTGATTGGGCCGTCAATACAATCCTGCGCCTGGTTGAAGAGTACGATTTCGAGACCGTGCTCGACATCGGCAGTGGCGCGGGCGAGCACACGCGGTTTTTTCGCCATTATGGCAAGCAGGTATTCTCGGTCGACCTCGCGGCGGGCGCCGACTATGTGGGCGACTTTAATAAGCTTGTCCTGGACCGTCAGTTCGACGTCGTCTGGTGCTCGCACGTTCTGGAGCATCAACGCAATGTCGGCAGTTTCCTCGAGAAAATCTATGCCGCGGTGAAGGATGACACCGGTATTCTTGCGCTCACCGTACCCGTGCATCCACGCCAGCGCTTGTTATGCGGGCACATCACGTCATGGAACGCGGGACTCCTGTGCTACAACCTGGTGCTCGCCGGCTTCGATTGCCGCGAGGCGCGCGCGCTGCAAACCGCCTATGAGCTGGGCTTGATTGTCAAAAAGAAAGCGGCCGTCGCACCCGAGGTCGGCCAGTCGGCGGCATTCCACATGCCCGACCAACTCGACAAGCTGGCGAAATTTTTTCCGTTTCCCGTCGGGCAAAGCGCGAATGCCGAAGTACTCGACGTCAACTGGGGGGCGTGCGACTACGAGTTGCCGCCCGCGGACACTCCAGGCGAGATCAAGATAACGTCGCGCTCTAGCGAACTCGTCTAAGTAACCGCGGCCACTGCGGCCACTGCGGGATTTGCGCTCGATCGAGTCAGGGCGGCGCCACGTCACCGCCGCATTTCGCTTCCGCGTCCGCGATTTCAGCGCGGACTTTGTCCATATCAAGCGCTTTTGCCTGCTCAATCACGCTGTCGATTCCTGCCGCCGGCATGGAGCCCGGTTGCATGAATAGCACGATTTGATTGCGAAATAACATGACGCTCGGAATCGAGCGAATCTGAAAGTGGCCGGCAAGTTCCTGCTGCTCTTCGGTGTTGATCTTGCCAAACACGACGTCCGGATACTTTTCGGACGCCGCCTCGAAGGCCGGCGCAAACGCCTTGCAAGGCCCGCACCACGATGCCCAAAAATCGAGAATCACCATTTCGTTTCTGGTGACGACATCCTCAAAATTGTCTTTAGTGACTTCAATAGTGGCCATAGTTACCTCGCGCGATGACGTCACGTAAATTTCGGCGGCATCTTAGCATGCGCTAAATGGGATGCACGGTAAGCGATGGCAAGACTTGTAAGCGGTGCGTGATGCAAGATGTAAATGGAAAAACTTCGCGTTTTACGCGCGGTGTTTTGCTACGCCCCATCAGTCAACAACCGCTCAGTGCAACTTGACGCGCGGCTCGGTGCGACGAGAGATCATTTGTGCAAGCGCGCCAAGAAACACCCGGGCAAAACCGTGCAGCGCATAAAGATGCAGCTTGTAGAGCGCAACGTACATGAGGCGCGCGAAGTGTCCTTCGACGAACAGCGCGCCGCCGACCAGTCTGCCCATCAAGCTGCCGACAGTGCTGTAGTTCCCAAGCGAAACCAGCGAACCGAAGTCGCGGTAAAGCCAGGCCTTGGGGGGTTCACCGCGCAATCGTCGCTGCAATGTGCCGAGCAGGTGGGTTGCCTGCTGGTGCGCCGCCTGCGCGGTAGGCGGCACCGGCCGCGGATGCCCGGGCCACGGGCACTGCGCACAATCGCCCAACGCAAAAATATTTGCGTCACGCGTCGTCGCCAGCGTTTGCATCACTACAAGCTGGTTCATGCGGTTGGTTTCGAGGCCACCCATGTCTTTCAAGAATTCCGGCGCCTTGATGCCTGCCGCCCACACGACGATTTCGGCCGGTATCTCCCGCCCTGATTTGGTTTTGACCCCGCCCGCAGTGACCTCGATTACCGGTTCATTCGTAAACACCTGCACGTTAAGTGTGCCCAGCAGATCTTCAGTTGCCTTCGACAGCCGCTCGGGCAGCGCGGATAAAATGCGCGGCGCCGCCTCGATGATTGTCAGCTTAAGGTCGCGTTCGGGATCTATGCGGTCGAGCCCGTACGCGAGAATATCCCGCGTCGTCTTATGCAGCTCCGCCGCCAGTTCAACGCCCGTTGCGCCCGCGCCGATGATCGCAACCCGCAACTGCTCTGGCCGCAGAGGGTCGCGCTGCGCATTGGCGCGCAGACAGGCATTCAAAATTTTCTGGTGCAGCCGTTCGGCGTCGCGCGGCGTATCGAGCGGCATTGCGTACTGACGGGCGCCGGGCGTGCCAAAATCGTTGCCGTGACTGCCAACCGCCACGACCAGCGTGTCGTAAGGGATCGCGCGACGAGGGATTATTTCTTCGCCGCTTTCGGCGTGCCACGGTCCCACCGTTATTTCACGGCGCGCGCGATCGATGCCTTCCATTTCACCCAGTTGAAAACGGAAATGGTGCCAGCGCGCTTGCGCAAGGTAGTCCAGCTCATGTTGATCGGAATCCATGCTGCCGGCGGCGACTTCGTGCAGCAACGGCTTCCACAAGTGCGTGCGCGTACGGTCAACGAGCGTCACCAACGCGCGTTTTTTGCGGCCTACCGTATTACCCAATCGGGTTACGAGTTCGAGGCCGCCGGCGCCACCGCCAACAATGACAATACGATGTAAGGGCATTTAGATTGCGGGGCCGGGGTTTGAGGATTGCGAATCGAGCATGGACATGAGGGTAGAGTCTTCCTGATTCTGATCAGCCTCCGAATTGGCTCAGCGCGCTTTGCTGCAGCAGTTTAAGCATTGCCGCGGCTTTGTCGAATGATTCCTGGTACTCGGCGTCGAGACTGGAATCTGCGACGATTCCGCCGCCCGCCCAGAAGCGTACGATGCCACCGGTATAAACGAGTGTACGAATTGCGATGTTCAAATCCATATTACCGTCCGCGCCGATATAGCCGACTGCGCCGCAATACACGCCGCGGCGCTGCGGCTCGAGTTCCTCGATGATCTGCATCGCACGGACTTTCGGCGCGCCGGTAATGGAGCCGCCGGGAAACGCTCCGCGCAGCAGATCGAGTGCATCACGGTCCTCGCGCAGCGCGCCCGTGACCGTGCTGACGAGATGATGCACGGTAGCAAAACTCTCGACGTCGAAAAGTTTCGGCACTTTCACGGAGCCCAACTCGCAGTTCTTCGATAAGTCATTGCGCAGCAAATCAACGATCATGACGTTTTCCGCGCGGTCTTTGGTGCTCACTTTTAACTCGGCGGCGCGCTCGGCATCGACCCGCGGATGGCCATCCCGTGCACGCGTGCCTTTGATCGGTTTGGTTTCGACCCGGCGGCCGTCAAGCTTTAAAAAACGCTCGGGTGATGCTGACAGCACTTGGCCATGCGGCGTATTCAGGTACGCCGCGTATGGCGCGGGATTTATCACTCGCAGCGCCTGATAGGCGAGCCACGGGTCGCCCGTAGCCGGCGCCGAAAAGCGCTGCGCCAGGTTGATCTGGTAACAATCGCCGGCGCGGATATAGGCAATGACACGATAGAAGGCGGCCGCGTAATTCTCACGCGAAAGATTGGAAGCAATCGGCGCAGTGATACGAAACGGCGCGCGTGCGCGCTCGGCCGGGCGTTGGCTGAAACGAGTGACCAGTTGAGCCCAGCGCGCATGTGTGTCCGCGCAGCGTCCCTGCGCGACAAGCCAGCTGCGCTGGTCCAGATGATCGACCACTACCGCCCAATCGTAGATGCCGATCGCCATTTCAGGCATTTTCTCGTCATCGTGGGCGCGCGCCGGCAGGCGCTCGAAGCGCCGTCCGAGGTCATACGAAAAATAGCCGAGCGCGCCGCCGGCGAATGGCAGATCGCTGCGCCCGGTGGCATCAATAGCAAGATGCCGGCGCAGCAGTTCAAGCGGATCATCGCGCGACAACTGAATATCATCGCCGCGAATTTCGGTCAGATTGCCGCGCGTTACGAGCGTCGTGTGCGGTTGAGCGGCGATGATGTCGTAGCGCGATTGCGTAAGATGATGACTGCCGCTGTCGAGAAACACCGCCCATGGCAGGTCGGCGACGCTCTCAAACAGCGCCGCGCTGTCGCCAAAGTACGGTAGCTCGGTACGCAATGGCATAGAAACGTTATTTTGCCCTAGAGCGCTGGTGAACTGTCATAAAATCTCAACACTACAACTGCAAAATTGTAATTTCCCGGGGAATGACATGCCATACCTTCAATCGGCATTACGCGCGTTGTCTTTTCTGCTCGCAGGGGCGGCCGCCCTGCCATCCACCGCGCTTGGTGAGCGCTTCAGTTTTATGGCGATCGGCGATATGCCCTACAACCTGCCGGGCGATTACGCGGCATTCGACCGCGTGATCGCGCGCATCAACGCCGTGCGCCCGGCGTTTACGATTCATGTCGGCGACATCATCAGCGGG
>JANYCE010000101.1 GCA_025360445.1 Betaproteobacteria bacterium | reverse complement strand
GATCGGTGTCGGATGTATCGAGATCGTTCGGCTCAGGCTTTGCCGTTGCAGAAGTGACGGACAGCACGCTGCCCAGTACCGCATTCGGGCGGTACGTTGCGATGCCTTTCAGGCCGGACTTCCAGGCCTGAAAATAAAGATCTTCGAATTCTTGGTACGGATAATCTTCGGGCACGTTAACCGTTTTGCTGATCGCCGAATCCACGAACGGCGCGATGGCCGCGACCATCCGCATATGATCGAGCGCCGAAATCTCGAGTGCCGTGATGAAATGCGGCGGCAGCTTGTCCATGTCGCCATCGCTATGGCGATACAGGCGCCACGCGTGATCCTCGACGTCGTAGGTGCGATGCGTGTCGTCGGGCATGCGCTTCTTGCGCTGATAGGTCCACGCGTATGGCGGCTCGATGCCATTCGACGCGTTGTCGGCGAAGGCGAGCGAGATCGTTCCGGTTGGCGCGATAGACAACAGGTGGCTGTTGCGCACGCCATGCTCGGCAATTTTTTTGCTCAACGCGGCCGGCAGCCGCGAAGCGAAGCGCGGCGCCGCGAGATATTGTTTCACGTCAAACAACGGAAACGCACCTTTCTCCTGCGCGATTGCAACCGATGCCGCATACGATTCGTTGCGCATGAATTCGGCGATCTGCGCGCCCATCGTGCGCGCTTCTTCCGTGTCGTATTTGAGTCCAAGCATTATTAAAGTGTCGCCGAGGCCGGTAAAGCCGAGGCCGATGCGACGCTTGGCGCGCGCTTCGGCCTGCTGTTGCGCAAGCGGCCAAACGGTCACGTCGAGCACGTTATCGAGCATGCGCACGGCCGGGTGTATGACGCGTGCAAATGCCGCGAAATCAAAGCGCGCCTTGGGCCTGAACGCGTCGCTCACAAACACGGTCAGGTTGATGCTGCCCAGGCAGCAGCAACCGTAAGGGGGCAGCGGTTGTTCACCGCAAGGATTGGTCGCTTCGAGTCGCTCGCAATAGGAAAGGTTGTCGTCAGCATTGATGCGATCGACGAATACGATGCCCGGTTCTGCATGGTCGTACGTCGACTGCATGACCTGCTGCCACAAGTCGCGCGCGCGCACGGTGCGATATATCCATGCGCCGTCGCTGCGCTGACGCGCATCCGGCGTGACTTCGGGCGCGGGTGCGGTTTTGTGCACGAGTTCCCATTCGCCGTCCGCCTCCACCGCCTGCATGAACGCATCGGTCACTGCGATGCTGACGTTGAAATTGGATAAATCGCCGTGGTCCTTGGCGTGCACAAAATTTTCAATGTCGGGATGATCGCAGCGCAAAATGCCCATCTGCGCACCGCGCCGCGAACCGGCGGACTCGACAGTTTCGCAACTGCGGTCGAACACGCGCATGTACGAAACTGGGCCGCTAGCGCTCGAATGCGTGCCGCGCACAAACGCGCCTTTGGGCCGAATCGCCGAGAAATCATAGCCCACACCGCCGCCGCGCCGCATGGTCTCTGCGGCTTCCATCAGTGCGACATAAATGCCGGGCCTTCCATCGGCCATCTGCGACACCGAATCGCCGACCGGCTGGACGAAACAGTTGATCAGCGTCGCCTGCAGGTCGGTGCCGGCGGCCGAGTTTACGCGGCCGCCCGGAATAAACCCGCCGGCGAGCGCTTCGAAAAATTCTTTTTCCCAGTGCGCGGGGTCCTGCTCGCCCGCCGCGAGCGCGCGGGCGACGCGTCTACGCACTTCGTCAGCGGTTCGTTCAGCGCCCTTCGCATATTTCTCGAGTAGCACGTCGATGCTGACTTGTTGCTGCGGCAAAGAAAGCTTTGAATCGTCGGGTTTCATGGGCGGGCCTGAGGGTTGCGATTGTATTGCGAGAGGAGGGCGCCCATTTTAACGGTTGGCGCCGATTGAGCAAAAAAATGCGCTGCTTAAATTGAATGTGCGGCGGTTGCTCCGGGCAAATGTTTCTTGCCCAGCCTGCATGGTATGTTCTGGCGCAGTTGCTGCTTTGACGTAGATCAATGCGCAATCACGCGCGCAGAATGCGCCATCATCGCGTAATTGAATTTTTTCTCGCCGCGGAATCATATCGAAGCTTGCTTAAAAGAAGGGTGACAAATGACTTTGCGAGATTTTTATTCGACGGCTGTGGCATTTACAAGCCGGACTTACGCTTTTATGGTGATTTGATGGCGGCAGCCACGAGTTACGCCGAACTGTGCGGCGTATGGTCACGCCTCTACCGCTTTAGCCATTTATCGGCGATCGTCGGGTGGGATCGCAATGCGATGATGCCGCCCAAGGGCAACGCCGCGCGCGCCGCGGCTGAAGCCGAATTGCAAACCTTGATCCATCGCACGCAGACCGAACCGCGGCTGGCCGGGTTGTTGCAGGCCGCTGAGCAGGAGCCGCTTACTGATCTCGAGCGCGCGAACCTGCGGGAAATGCGGCGCGACTGGCGCGCTGCCAACGCGCTGCCCGAATCACTGGTCGAGGCCAAGACGCTCGCAGGCGCCAGGTGTGAACATGCGTGGCGCGAACAGCGGCCAGCGAACGACTGGCGCGGATTCCTTAAAAATTTTCGTGAAGTCGTGCAGCTTTCCCGCGAAGAAGCGCGTTTGCTCGCCGCCGAGACCGGCCTTGCGGCCTACGACGCACTGATGGACCGCTATGAGCCCGGCGTGCGCGCAGCCGACATCGACCGTATATTTGCGGACGTCAAATCGTGGCTGCCGGGTCTCATAGCCCGCGTGCAGGCCAAACAGCGCAGCGAACCTGTAATCGCGCCTGTCGCACCGTTCCCCGTTGCCGCGCAGCGCACGCTCAACCACGCGGTCATGGAACTGCTCGGCTTCGATTTTGCGGGCGGACGGCTCGATGAGAGCGCGCATCCGTTCAGCGGCGGCGTGCCCGAAGACGTGCGTCTTACAACGCGCTATCGCGAAGACGATTTTGCGCAAAGTCTACTGGGCACGATTCATGAAACCGGCCACGCGCGATTCGAGCAGAACCTGCCGCGCGAATGGCTGGGCCGGCCGCTCGGCAATGCGCGCTCGTATGGCATTCACGAAAGTCAAAGCTTGTCTTTCGAGATGCAGCTTGCGCGCAGCCGCTCTTTTGTCGGGCTGCTGTCACCGCTGCTCACCAGTCATTTCGGCGCCCAGCCTGCGTTTGCGGCGGACAATTTGTATGTGCTGTTTACGCGGATGAAGCCAGGACGGATCCGCGTCGACGCCGATGAAGTCACTTATCCCGCGCACGTCATTCTGCGCTATGAGATTGAACGCGCGTTGATCGAAGGCGCCATTGAGGCCGATGATATTCCTGCGTTGTGGGATGAAAAAATGCATTCGCTGCTCGGCATCGACACGTGCGGCGATTATCGCAACGGCTGCCTGCAGGACGTGCACTGGACTGAAGGCGCGTTCGGCTATTTTCCGAGTTACACGCTCGGCGCGATGTATGCGGCGCAATGGTTCGCTGCGCTGCGGCGCGCGACACCGGACCTGGACCAACGGATCGCGAGCGGCGATCTCGCCCCGATTTTCGCGTGGCTAAAAGAAAACGTCTGGTCGCAGGCGAGCCGCTGGGACACGCCGGAACTGGTCAAGCGCGCGAGCGGCGAAGCGCTCAACCCGCAGCATTTTCGCGCGCATCTGGAAACGCGCTATATGGCATAGACGGCGCCCGCCATGCGCCGCTTCCGGTGCGCGCGCGTGCGATGCGCTAGAGTAGCGGCTTTTCTTCAAATGGAAAGACGCCATCATGAATGATCTCATCGCCACCGTTCGCTCGGATCTCGCGCCTTCAGGCACCTTGCAAGTAGGAATTAATTTTGCGAATATTTTGCTGACTGCGCGCGATCCGGTCACACGTGCGCCGAGCGGCGTTGCGCTTGACCTCGCGCACGAATTCGGCAGGCGCCTGGGCGTGCCGGTCAAAATTATTGCTTATGAATCGGCTGGCGGGCTCGCTGAAGCGGCGGGCAAGGGCGAGTGGCAGCTTGGATTTCTCGCGATCGAACCCAAGCGCGCAAACGAAATCATTTTCACAGCAGCCTACGTTGAAATCGAAGCGACGTATCTGGTGCCGCCCGGCTCGCCGCTTAAAACTATCGACGAGGTTGACCGGCCCGGTGTGCGCATTTCAGTCACGGGCAAGGCAGCCTATGACCTGTATCTCACGCGGACGCTTAAGCACGCGACGCTTTTTCGCACCGCGGGGGCAGAGGCCACGTTCGAGCAATTCGTGGCCGACAAAATGGACGCGCTTGCCGGTTTGAAGTCACAACTGGAAATGGATTGCGACAAACTGCCGGGCTCGCGAATCCTGCCCGGGCGCTTTACGGCCGTGCAGCAGGCCGCCGGAACGCCGCGCGTCCACGACGCGGGGGCGCGTTATCTTGCCGAGTTTATTGAAGACATGAAGGCTTCGGGCTTCATCGCGCGCGCGATCGACAAGCACAAGATTCGCGGACTCACTGTTGCGCCGGCGGCCCACTAACGCAGCTAAGCGCTAACGATAATCGCCGCGCCGGCTATTCACGCAAGTGCCAGGCCTACGGCGGCGCGCCAAATGCCTGCCTCGTCGTGCTGTGATTGCGCACGCGAAAAATCTACGCCGGCCTCGAGCGTGCGATGAGCCGGATGAGTTATTCGGTAGCCGATCGCTTGCAGGCGGCCATCGCGTACGCCGCACATGTGAGTCGTCAACACAAAGCGGCCGTCGGCGTCAGTGGTGGCGGTTGCACGCGGCCCAAAGACGTCAGCCAACACTTCAATCGCGGCGCCGCTAACCGGTTCGTGAGCGGGCCCTAAGACGCGGCCGGACAGCACCAGCGTGCCAGCGCTTGCATTGCCGCTTGCAGACGATAACGGCGCTGCCGGCGCGTCGTTGGTTAGCGCAGCAAACACGGTTGTAGGGACTGCGGCGCCCACGAGGCCTGCAATCATCAGGAGTCTGCGCTGCAGCGATATCGGGTTTTGTTTCACGCGTGTACTCCTCACGTTTGTATATTTTCGCAATGCCGAAGGATTGCATGTCGGTTGCCATCATACGCCCGGACAATTGCGTGCGGGAAGGTTTGCCGCTCACCCTCGCATCGACTAATATGCCCATTCAAGCGAAAAAGCGACGGCCCATGACAGCGGCCGCGCGGCTCCCGGCAGGGGGCTGTTGCACAACATAACCAACAAGCGTCGGGTTTACCGCGTCTAGCGAGGGGCTGATATGAAACTACTTTACTTTAATGATTTCCGTTTGGGCGTGCTCAAAGGCGACAGCGTAATTGACGTAACTTCCGTGGTGCAAAAAATTCCGCACACCGGTCCGGGCGACTTGATGAACGGGCTGATCGCGCGCTTCGATGAATTTCGCGGCTTGCTTGAAAAGGCCGCGGCTTCAGGCCGGGGATTGCCGGTCGCGCAGGTGAAAATTCGCCCGCCGCTGCCTAAACCGGTGAACGTCGATTGCATGGCCGTCAATTACATGGAGGATGGTACGCGCAAGGCGCCGGCGCCGATCAACGCATTTCATAAATCGCCCGGCTGCATCATCGGCCATGGCGATACGATGGTGCTGCCGGATCTCGCCGCGACGATCTTTGAGGGCGAGGCGGAAATGGCGCTCGTCATCGGCAAGCCCGCGAGCAACGTGCCGGCAGCCAAAGCGATGGATTATATTTTTGGTTATGTCAATTTTATTGACGGCTCTGCGCGAGGCGTCGTGCCGCCGGGCAATACCTTTTATCAAATGAAGTCGCGCGCGACATTCGCGCCGCTCGGCCCTTACCTGGTGACGGCGGATGAAATCAAGGATCCGCTCAAGCTGCAGGTGAAGCTGTGGGTAAACGGCCAGCTCAAGCAAAACTACAACACGAGCGATATGGCGCACAAAATTCCGCGCTGTATCGAATGGATCACCGCGATTCACGATCTCGAGCCGGGCGACATACTCGCGACCGGCACCAACCATCGCGGGCTTTCCGCGTTCATGGACGGCGACACCGTCGAACTCGAAACCGAAGGGCTCGGCCGGCTTACGGTCAAGGTGCGCGACGACCTGAAGCGTACGTGGGCGCGCGACACGCGGCTTGAACGCGAGCAAAAAGGCCTTGAGGGCACTGCGCCGCAATTGACCGGCAAGTACGCGTAGCGTCGCCAAAACAGCCGCGCTTCATGACGACGGCGGCACGATCAATGCGCAGGCCGGATTGAAAGCGCGGCTCATCGCGCAACGCGCATGCCTTCTGGCGATCGCGGCCGTGGTGTGCGCCGGTGCAGTCAGCGCCGCCGACATGACCTATCCCGCCAAGCCGATACGCATGATCATTGCAAACGTCGCGGGGGGGACATCGGATATTCTCGCGCGCGTTCTCGGCGCCAAGCTGACGGAAAGTTGGGGCCAGCAAATCATCGTCGACAACCGGCCCGGCGCCAGCGGTTTAATCGGCAATGAATTACTGGTCAAGGCGCCGCCCGACGGCTATACGTTGCTGATGGCCGATTTTGGCAGCACGACCACCACTGTCCTGATGCACGGCAAAGCGTCGATCGATTTGCAGCGCGATTACGCGCCAGTGACCATCGTTTCGTACTCGCCGCATTTGCTTTGCGTGCATCCGAGCGTGCCGGCCGCCACGGTCAAAGCAGTTATTGCGCTCGCCAAAGCGCAACCCGGCAAGCTAAATTTCGCAACTGCCGGGAACACGACCGCGCCGCACTGGGCGGGCGTCATGCTCGCGGCGCGCTATGGCATCGACTGGACGTATATACCCGGCAAGGGCGGCGCGCAGGCGGTGCTTGACGTTGCATCCGGCCAGGCCGACGTGCTGTTCAATGGCATGCTCGCGACCTTGCCGTTAGTTAAAAGCGGTAAATTAAAATTAATCGCGATCACCAGCGCGAAGCGCAACGCGGCGCTGCCCGAAGCGCCGACCTTCGCCGAGTCGGGCGTGCCCGACTTTATTACCGGTTCGTGGCAGGGCATTCTCGCGCCCGGCAAAACGCCGCCGGACATCGTGGCGAAAATTCAGGCCGAAACTCACCGCATCCTGTTCACACCCGACATCAAGGAAAAACTTGCGGGGCAGGGTGCCGATGCCATGGGTACGACTCCTGCGGAGACAGTCGAATTCATGCGGCGCGAGCGCGAACGCATGAGCAAGTTAATCAAGGATAGCGCGCTCCAAAATCGATAACCGGCGTTGGTGTTAAGAACGCTGCGGCTCTCGTTTTGGCTCGTTCATATCGGCACGCTATTCACTGCATCATGTTCATTTGCTCCGACCATAACGCACGTGTCAGTGCACGTTCAATCCCGCCGCCTTCGAAACCTTGACCCATTTCTGAATCTCGCGCGCCAGGTGCTCATCGAGTTCGCGCGGGGTCGTTCCAAGCGCGACCATGCCTTCGGCATTCAATCGCTTCACCAGTTCCGGGTTCTGTGTACTTTGTGCGATTGCCCGATAGAGGCGATCGACAATTTCGCGCGGCAGTTTCGCGGGCCCCAACAGCGCTTGCCAGCTCGAACTTTCAAAACCGGGCACGCCCGCCTCAGCGACCGTCGGAATCTCGGGCAGGCCGGACCAGCGTTCGCGCGAGGTGACGGCCAGTGCACGCAGCCTGCCGCCGCGCACGAGCGGCAAGGCGCTTGCCATGCTGCCAAAACTGAAATCGCATTCATTGCCGATGACCGCGGTGAGTGCCGCGGGCGCGCCTTTATACGGCACATGCAGCGCGTCGATGCCGGCCATCAATCGGAACAGATCGGTCGTCAGATGCGTGGCACCCGCAACACCGGAAGACGCGTAACGAAGGCGGCCGGGCTGTGCGCGCGCCGTCGCGATAATGTCGCCGAGCGTGCGCGCGGCATTGTTTTGATTGACGACCAGCAGATTGTAGCCGGCGCCCAGCAGTGAAATCGACGCCAGGTCGCGGCGCGTGTCATAAGGAAGCCGCGCGACCAAGTTAGGATTAATCGCATGCGAGGTTGGCGCCAGCAACAACGTGTAGCCATCAGGCGGCGCGTTTACGACCAGCTCGGTGCCCACGATCCCCGTGCCGCCCGGCCGGTTGTCGATCACAAATTGCTGACCCAATAATTCTGAAACCCGCTGCGTATACGTGCGTGCAACGAAGTCGGCGCTGCCGCCCGCGCTTTGCGCGACGATGAGTCGGATCGGCCGCACGGGATAGCCGGCCTGCGCTGCCGGGGCATCTGGCGCGGCGAGCGCGCCGGTCAAGATGAGCAGCAGTGCTGAGCAACCGAGCCGAAACCCGCTACCGCTATCGACGCGAGATCTCACTTAAGGTGCGTGACTTTGAGGCTGTAATCAAGCGTGGTCCGCCGGCAGTTGCGCCAGTTCAATCAGGCAGTTTTCAGTCGCGGACGGGTCAATGAATGCGATGCGGCAGCCGGCATGTCCGTTACGCGGCACCTGATCGAGCAGCGGGATGCCTTTGGCTTTGAGTTCGGCGAGCGCCGCATCGATGTCTTCGACTTCAAAGCAGATGTGATTCAAGCCGCCTTTGCCCTCGGCGATCATCTTCGCGTGCTTGCTGTCGGGCGTGGTGCCTGCGATCAACTCGACCATCGACTCACCGACGGGATATAAGGCGAGTCTGACGGGCCGCTCGCTAAATTGCTCGACGCTGCCCAGTGGAATGCCAAAGCAGTCTTCCCATAGCCGCCGGCTCGCTTCAACATCGCGCACAACAATTCCGACATGCTCGATACGCTTGATTTTCATTTTTTTCCTCGCTGGAATGGACAGACCTCTGCGCTCAGTGTAGTGCAAGGCCGGGATCCTTATTCGGCGCGCGCGCTGGAATCTTTGACCACGCGCGCGTATTTCGCGATCTCGGACCTGATGTAATCGCCGAACGCTTCCGGTGTCGGCAGCGGGAACGGCAGTATGCCCAGTTGCTCGAGCCGCGCTTTGACGTCGGGTGCGGCGAGCGCGCGATTGATCTCGCCGTGCAGCTTGAGCACGATCTCTCGCGGCACGCCGCGCGGACCGACGAAACCGTACCAGTTGTCTACCGCAAATCCAGGCACTCCAGTCTCCGCAATGGTCGGCAGCTCGGGAAACAGATCGACGCGGTTCGCCGTCGTCACTGCGAGCGGTCTCACGCGGCCGGCTTTAACCGACGCGACGGCCGTCGACACCGTCGCGAATATCAATTGGATATTGCCGCCGACGAGTTCGACCATTGCCGGCGCGCCGCCTTTATAGGGCACGTGCTGGATTTTGACGCCGGCAAGTGTGTTGAACATTTCGCCGGCAAGGTGATCGGCGCGGCCGGCGCCGGATGAACCGAAGTTGAGCCGCGCCGGATTCGCTTTCGCGTACGCGATCAGCTCCTTGACCGAGTTGACCGGCAGCGC
The DNA here is from genome assembly GCA_025360445.1 of Betaproteobacteria bacterium. Lineage (GTDB taxonomy): Bacteria > Pseudomonadota > Gammaproteobacteria > Burkholderiales > SG8-41 > PALSA-1004. Next base: position 3,333 of record JANYCE010000101.1, on the reverse strand, counting down.
TGGGTGCACGACCAGCATGTTGAGCGCGGTCACACCGCGCGCGATCGGTGTGAAATCGCGCAGCGGGTCGTACGGCAGCTTGCTGTAGAGGCTCACGTCGACGGCCAGAGGCCCCATCGAGCCTTCGATCACGGTGTATCCGTCCGGTGAAGCGTGCGCGCCGATGGCCATGCCTACAGTGCCGCCGGCGCCGGCGCGGTTGTCGATGATGATTTGCTGGCCCCACGCGGCGGCGAGTTTCTGCGCCACCGCGCGCGCCGTGATGTCGGCGCCGCCGCCGGGCGCGACCGGCACGATCAGCCGTATCGGTTTGTCTGGATACGCGGCGAACGCGGGCAATGACGCGAAGAGCAGGGCGGCAAGGGGAGCAGTGCGCATTAATATCCCTAAAGATGCGCGCTACACACGAGCAGAGCGCACAGCAATTGATAGTACAGCAGTTAGCCGGGTTCGTGCCGGTCATGATGGTGCTATCGGTTGCTGTGACCACGATCGCTTATACAATCAACTACTGGAAGAGCAAGTTCACCTGAATACGCATAACAATTCGCCCCTAATCGTTGCATTGTGGAGGCATAAAAATGAAAGCGCTGTTTAGCAAATACACTTTTTCAGCATAGGCGTCATTTTCAGCATAGGCGCTATGGCGCAAACGAACTGGGAAGAACAGCAGCGACGGGGACGGTGGGAGCAGCAGCAAAAGGAATGGGAGCAACAGATGGCCCAGCAAAGGATGCAGCAGCAGCTTGACGAACAACGCCGCCAGATGAATGCAATGCGCCAGCAGCAGCAACAACAGCAAATGATGCAACAGCAGCAGCGTCAGCAAGGCGGCAGGGGCACGTCAACTTGGTACCCTTAACCACAGCACCCCGCCTCTAGCAGGTGCGAACGGGCCGGGAGCAAATCAAAGGGGCTCTGAGGTTCGCGAGCACCCCGAGTCCCATTGAACCCGGCCCTTAAAAACCCGGCGGCAAGCGGGGCGATGCGCATGCAGTTCTCCGCGGCTCAAGGCGCGGGCGGCCGCCGCCGGTGCCAGTCGGTCGCATTCTCGAATGCCCACCCGATGCGCAGGATCCGCGGCTCATCGTAACCGCGGCCCGCAATCTGCAGCGAAATCGGTAGTCCACCGCTGGTGAATCCGCACGGCAACGCCAGCGCGCAGAGGTCGAGCAGGTTGATCGGCCGCGTCAACAGACTCATCGGCGCTTTACTCTGGTCGACCTCGCTGAGCGGCACGGCGGGCAACGGAGTCGTCGGCAGCAACAGCGCGGCGTATTCCCGCAGCGATGCATGAACGTCGCGCTGCGCCTCTTTGCGTTCGGTCATGACTTGAATGTAGTCAGCGGCCGACAGCCCTCTTGCCCATCGTATGCGATCGCGCACGTCGTGGTCGAACGGCAGGTCATCGCGATCAATCCAGCCGCGATGCAAGGCATACCCTTCGGCGGCGATGATCTTGCCGACGATTTCAGCGACGCGCTTATATGCTATTGGCAATCTGAGCGTGTCAACACGAGCGCCAAGTGAGCGCATGACGTCGAGCGCGCGCGCGAATGCACTGGTGACTTCGGGATCGAGTTCGCCAAAATCTTCATCGGGCAGCACCGCGAATCTCATTCCGCTAACGCCCTTTTTGAGATCACGCAGCGGGTCGACCTGCGTGTGCGTAAAAGTTTGGGCATCTTGCGGATCGAAACCATGCATCGCGCCGAACAGAATCGCGGCATCTTCGACATCGCGCGTCATGGGTCCCAGCGTGTCGAGTGTTTCGCTCAGGCGCAGCGTGCCATAGTTGCTCACGCGCCCCACGGTCGTTTTAAGTCCGACGATGCCGCACAGGCTCGCGGGAATGCGCACGGAGCCGCCGGTGTCGCTGCCGATCGCCGCCGGTGCAAGCGCCGCAGCGACCGCCACACCCGAGCCGCTGCTCGAACCGCCGGGGGCGCGCGGGGTTTCAAGGTCCCATGGATTCCATGGCGTGCCCATGGTCTGGTTGGTGCCCCAGGCGCCGAATGCGAATTCAACCATATGCGTTTTGCCGAGCGTGATCATGCCGGCGTCGGCGAGGCGCTGCGCGACCGTCGCGGTGACGGGCGAAACACGCTCGCGCCAATACAATGAGCCGCCGGTCGTACGTTTGCCGGCGACGTCAATTAAATCTTTCAGCGCTATTGGAATGCCGTGCAGCGGACCGCGCACCTCACCCGATTTAAATGCGTGGTCGGCCGCCTCTGCTGCGGCGCGTGCTTCGTCCGCATAAACTTCAACGAACGCGTGATATTTTTCGTCATGCCGGCTGATGCGCTGCAAATAACAGTCGATCAGTGCCGCTGCAGTGAGCTCGCCGCTGCGCATCTTCGCGGCCAGCGAGTGGATGGGCGCATAGGCGAGGTCTTCGCGGGCGGCGCTGGCGGTCGATTCCTCAAGTTGTTTGTTCATTGACGCGACGGCTGTTCTGCGCAAACTCACGCGACGCCAAAAGTTTAACCCATGTTTGTTCTGCTCTACAGACCGCAGTGGCTTGGCAATGGCGGCGGACGTAAATCACACACAGGCAATCCCGGCCCGCCACCTGGCGGCGGTTGATTATTCTTGCGCAACACAGCAGCGACGTTATAGATTCGACCGGACTTATGGTAACGCCGAGCGCAACCGCACGCGACATAGAATCGCCCTACGCCTGGATGCGGTTGTTCGTCTCGTTGATTTTGATGACGATCGGCGGCTCGGGTATGTATACGGTCGCCGTTGTGTTGCCGCGCATTCAGGCCGAGTTCGCGGTGGCGCGCGCGGATGCGTCGCTGCCTTACACGCTCGCGATGATCGGCTTTGGACTCGGCGGCGTCTTGATGGGCCGGTTGGCGGACCGTTTCGGCGTGATGGTGCCGGTCATCATCGGGGCATTCTTTCTCGGCACTGGGTTCATGGTCGCCGGCGCCGCGGGAAGCCTGTGGCAGTTTAGCCTGGCACAAGGCGTGTTGATGGGTTTGCTCGGTTGCTCGGCGACGTTTGCGCCTCTGGTGGCCGACACTTCGCAATGGTTTTCGCGCCGGCGCGGCATCGCGATTGCCATTTGCATGAGCGGCAATTATCTGGCCGGTGCTGTGTGGTCGCCGATCGTGCAGCACTTCGTCGACAGCGTCGGTTGGCGCCAGACCTATACGGGTATGGGCGTATTTTGTCTCGTCACCATGTTGCCGCTCGCCCTGCTGGTATTGCGCCGGCGTCCGCCGCTGCATCTGCCGCATGCCGCTGCACCCGAGGCATTATCCGCGGACACAATTGAGCATGCGGCGTTGAACGCCTCAGCGCGGCCCCTCGGGTTTTCTC
>JANYCE010000098.1 GCA_025360445.1 Betaproteobacteria bacterium | reverse complement strand
TTGTGCCAGACGACCTGCGATACGTACTCGAGATTGATCTGATGGCAGATGCCATTGCCCGGCGGGATGATTTCGAAAGTGTTGAACGCCTGCGCGCTCCATTTCAGAAACTGGTAGCGCTCGCGGTTGCGTTTGAACTCGACCTCCATGTTCTTCCTCAACGCGTCGCCGTTGCCGTAATAGTCGACCTGCACGGAGTGATCCATGATGAGGTGGGCCGGGCACAGCGGCTCGATGATGGCGGGGTCTTTGCCTTGCGCTTTAGCGGCTTCGCGCATCGCGGCGAAATCCACGACCAGCGGCACGCCGGTCATGTCCTGCAGCAGCACGCGCGCGACAACGATCGGCACTTCCTGGCAGCGCGCGCCGTTGGGCTTCCAGTTGGCGATACTCTTTAAATGCGCTTCGGTGATTTTCCTGCCATCGAAGTTGCGCAGCGCGGATTCGAGCACGACGCGCAGGCTGACCGGCAGACGCGAGACTTTGGCGAACCCGGCTGTCTCGAGCGCCGGCAGCGAATAGTATTTTCCGGATCCGCTCGCGCCGAATTTAAATTCCCGCAGTGAATTGTAAAGATTGTGCTCCATAACCAGCGCTCCCAAGAGGCTCAGCGAAGTTGTGTTCGACGTAAGTTAGCGGAGTCGTGATGATGTGCTGCGAGGGTCGCCGGGCAGGGGTGACGCCGGCTTTTTAAAACAACACAGCAGTGCGCGAATACGAGCCGCATGAGGCATAAGTGCGAGTGAAAATCGTGCAGGCATAAATCTAACTTGATTCTACCTGCTCGGCGCTTTTTATGTAAAGACCAGGCGCGCGCCCTCGTGCGGCACTGAAGGCGGAACTCTCGTCAGGCGGTTTTACACCGGCGGCGAGGGTTCGAATCGCAAAACGCGCATGCTATTATTGCCGCACACGCGAAACCGGCCACGACAAAAACACCAACGTCCGGCGGCGACGCACGCATTCGACCAGAGGGAGCGCACGCGAGTGCCTAAAACAGCAGATATCATTGCCGCCGCGCTATACGAAGACGGCATTCGCTTTGCATTCGGCATTCCCGGCGGCGAAGTGCTCGAGCTGCTGGAGGCCTTTCGTAAGGCCGGCATCAAATTCGTGTTGACCAAGCAGGAGCTCGGCGCAGGCATCATGGCCGACGCGACTTATCAGCTCACTGGTAAACCCGGCGTATTGGTGGCGACGCTCGGGCCCGGGATCACCAACACGACAACCGCGGTGGCACAGGCATTGCTGGACCGCTCAGCCGTAATCGTCATTACGGGCGAAATCGCGACGAGCCTCAAATCCATTTACACGCATCAGTTGATCGACCAGGAATCCTTGCTGCGGCCGCTCGTTAAATGGACGACCACGATCGCCGCTAAAAATGCATTCGACCAGGTGCGAAAAGGCCTGGCAATCGCACGCTCGCCGATGCCCGGCCCGGTGCATTTCAACGTCCCAACCGATGTCGCCTCCGCGGAACAACTGGAGTCACGGCGATTTGCTTCTATTCCGGTACGGACGCTGCCGCGACGCGAAGACCGCGCACCGGTTGAAGCTTTACTGAAGAAAGCGCGGCGACCCCTGGCACTCGTTGGGCTGGGGGTGCAGACCGAAGGCGCCGAACGCGAATTGAAACGCTTCATTGAGGCTTGGCGCATTCCTTTCATTGCAACGTACAAAGCAAAAGGCGTGGTGCCCGAGGATCATCCGTTGTGCGCGGGGGCAACGGGCTTGAGCCCGGTGGTCGACAAAATTCATATGGCGCATGTGCGCGAAGCCGATCTGATTCTTACGGTCGGTTTTGATCCGGTCGAATTGCGGGCTGACTGGATTGCGCCGTGGGACGAGAAAAAGGCGGCCGTCAATATTGATCTGGTGCCGAACACCCACCATGTATTTCGCAGCACCTACGAATACTCCGGCAGTATCGCAGGGTGCCTGCATTCGCTGACACAATCTGCGCCGAAACGCGTGCCATCGCGCTGGCTCGATGCCGATCTCGACCGGTATCGCCGGACGATTCAAAACGCGCTTGAGAGCAATCCGGTAAAAGGGCTTGGGCCGTATCAGGTCGCGCTGGCGCTGCGCGAAGTTTTCCCGCGCGACACGATTGCGACAATCGACACGGGTTCGCATCGCATATTGATCAACCATGTGTGGCAGTCGTTTGAGCCGCGCCGGCTGCTGCAATCAAACGGGTTGGGCACCATGGGGTACGCATTGCCCTCGGCGATTGCCGCCAAACTCATATTCCCGAAACGTCCGGTGCTCGCAATGATGGGCGAGGCCGGGCTCGACATGGTGATCGGCGAAATGGCGCTGCTTGCGCAGCACAAGCTGGCGTTGACGATCGTCGTTTTTCGGGACGACACATTGTCGCTTATCAAATTGAAACAAGAACGCATGAAGCTGCCCGAAACCGGCGTCACGATGAGCAGTCCGGATTATGTGATGGTGGCAGAGGCATACGGCGGCAATGGTTTTGTCGTCAATAACGTCGCCGAGGTCAAGAAAGCCGCGCAAGTTGCGCTGAATAGCAAACGCTTCACGCTGATCGAGGCGCGTATTAACCCGGCTGAATACAAGCACCAGATGTGATGGCGACATGATGATTGATCGCATCATCGGTGCGGCGGCGTTGTTACTGACAGCGGTCTATCTATACGCAACGACGAAGATCCCGACGCTTGATATCGGCGATCCGCTTGGGCCGAAAGCATTCCCGATATTGCTCGGCATCGTGATGATCGCCGCGGCCATCATGCTTTTCATCGAGACCTCGAAAGCCGGCCCCGTAACAGCCAAAGAAGCACCGGCCGAGAGCCGGCGCCACCTATGGATGATCGGTGGCGTGACCGCATGGACGGCACTGTACTTCGGCGTGTTCGATGCGGCCGGATATCTTGTTGCAACTGTGGTTTATCTGTTCGCAATGATGGCGGTATTTAACCGCGGCAAGTGGCTGGCCAATGTGCTCACCACGGTATTGTGGGCGGTGGGCAGCTACGTATTGTTCGTCAAGATACTGGGCGTGTCGTTGCCGGCCGGCCTGCTCAAGTTTTAGTGAGCGTTTCATCATGGATGACAGATTGAACGCTCAATCCTTCACCCCGGCCTTCTCCCAAAAGGCGAGGGTGAGAATGGCACTAATTCGCGGTCGCGAATTAGTGAAAGATCAATAGGACGGGATGGATACGCTCGGTCACATACTTAACGGCTTTAACGTCGCGTTGATGCCGATCAACCTGTGGTACACGTTCCTTGGTTGTTTTATGGGCACCATCATCGGCATCCTGCCGGGTATCGGGCCCGCGGCCGGCATCGGGTTACTGATTCCAATCACGTTTGGCATGGACCCCACTTCCGCGCTGATCATGATGACCGGCATCTATTACGGAGCGATGTACGGCGGCTCGACGACGTCGATTTTGATCAACACGCCGGGCGAGGCGTCTTCGGTGATGACTGCGCTTGACGGTTATCAAATGGCCAGGAACGGCCGGGCCGGGGCGGCGCTCGCGGTGGCGGCAATCGGTTCATTCCTTGCCGGCACTTTCGGCATCGTGGCGTTGACCTTGCTGGCGGTGCCGCTCGCTGCGATCGCGCTCAAGTTCGGCCCGGCTGAATATTTCTGTTTGATGCTGTTTGCGCTTGCGGCCGTTTCGTCGTTGACAGGTAAATCGGCGGCCAAGGGCATTATCTCGACCGTGCTTGGTTTGATGGTGGCAACGATCGGCATCGATCTGCAAAGCGGTCAACCGCGTTACACCCTGGGCGTGCCGGAACTGCAGGATGGCGTCGGCTTTCTCATCGTCGTCGTTGGTATGTTTGCCATCGGGGAGGTGTTCAGCAATCTCGAAGCGCATATCAAGGGCAAGGCCGAAATTATCCGGCTTGAAGGCCGGCTGTGGCTCACGCGCGAAGAGTGGCGCCGCTCCGTCATGCCTATTATTCGCGGCGGCCTGATCGGATTTTTTAAAGGTGTGCTGCCCGGCGCTGGCGCGACGATTGCGACCATGCTGTCTTACACGGTGGAAAAACGCGTGTCGAAGACGCCTGAGAAATTTGGCACCGGCATGATCGAAGGCGTCGCCGGGCCCGAGGCGGCCAACAACGCAGCTACGTGCGGCGCGATGGTGCCGCTGCTGACCCTTGGCATTCCGGGTTCGGGCGCCACGGCCGTGTTGATGGGCGCATTTATTATGTACGGGATACAGCCGGGCCCGCTGCTGTTCGAAAAACGGCCAGACCTCGTGTGGGGGCTGGTCGACAGCATGTATATCGGCAACATCATGCTGCTGATACTCAATCTGCCGCTGATTGGCATCTTCGTGCGCATACTGTATATCCCGACCGGCATCCTGCTGTCGTTGATCCTTGCGATCTCTGCGATCGGCGTCTACTCCATCAACGGCAATACACTCGAGCTGCAAATGGCGCTGATGTTCGGCGTCGTCGGTTACCTGTTCCGTAAAATAGATATTCCGCTGGCGCCCATGGTGCTGGCGCTGGTGCTCGGCGGCATCATGGAGCAGTCGTTCAGGCAGGCGATGACAATTTCTGATGCCGATCCGCGCGTGTTCGTTGGCAGTGTGATTTGCGTGACGCTGTTGATACTTGCAGTGGTGATGTTGTTGCTGCCGGTGGTGCTGCCGCGATTGCGCGCATTGAAGGCCGGCCCCGAAGATCTCGATTCATAAATCGGTTACGCCGTGCTCGTGTAGTAATTCCAGTCATTGAAAGGTCAGAGATATGCATCGTATTACGTTGATCCCGGGGGACGGTATCGGGCCCGAGGTTACCGCATCTGCGCGCGAAATCGTGACCGCCGCTGGCGCCGCGGTTGAGTGGGAAGTCGTCGAAGCGGGCATGCGCGCGGGAGAAAAAACCGGCCGTCCGCTGGCGGAGTCCGTGATTGAGTCGATTCGCAAAAACAAGCTGGCTCTGAAGGGACCCACCCAAACGCCGTTCGGCGACCCGTATCCGGTCTGCGTCGGCGACCGCGTGTACCCGAGTGTCGCGATTGGGCTGCGCAAGGAGCTCGGGTTTTATGCCGCGGTGCGTCCGATTAAAAATTATCCGGGCGTTAAATCGCGTTACGAGAACGTTGATTTCATCATCTTTCGCGAAAATTCCGAAGACCTTTACATGGGTATCGAGCGCATGGTCGACGCGGATACTGCGGAAGCGATCAAGCGGATTACGCGTGGCGCATCCGAGCGCATTGCGCGATTTGCGTTCGAATATCTGAAGAAGCTTGGCCGCAAGCGGTTGACCGTCGTGCACAAAGCCAACGTTCTGAAAATGACCGACGGCCTTTTCCTGAAGGTGGCGCAGGATGTTTCACGCGATTACCCCGACATGGAACTCGACAGCCGTGTGATCGACGCGCTGTGCATGGAGCTCGTGATCAAGCCCGAAACCTTCGACGGCCTGTTGCTGCAGAATTTGTATGGTGACATCGTGTCCGACCTCGGCGCCGGACTCATCGGCGGCCTCGGTGTCGCACCCGGCGCAAACATTGGCACCGACTGCGCGATGTTTGAAGCAGTGCATGGCAGCGCACCTGATATAGCAGGCAAGGATCTCGCAAACCCGATGTCCCTTATCCTGTCAGCGCTGATGCTGCTGCGCTATATCGGCGAAAATGCAGCGGCTGGGCGCATCGACCGCGCGTTATCGGCGGTACTCAGTGAAAAGACGCACGTCACGCGCGACCTTGGCGGCACCGCCGGCACGCGCGAAATGACTCAAGCCATCGTGGCCCAACTTAAATAGAGAGCAAAGCATGAGCAGCGGGAAACGCATAGTAGTCGTAGGCGCCGGCGCGATCGGCGGATACACGGGCGCATTAATGGCACGCGGCGGCGAGGACGTAACACTCGTCGATCCGTGGCCCGAGCACGTCGAATACATCCGCGCGCATGGCATGCAGTTGACGGGGCTGACGCCGGCTGAGACGCATTCAATCAAGGTGCCGGCGCGCCATATCAGCGACGTGCAGGAGTTTGCGCGCGAGCGGCCGGTCGACATTGCATTCATCAGCGTCAAATCCTATGACACCGAATGGGCGACGCATTTGATCAAGCCGTATTTGGCGCCCGGCGGCTACGTGGTGTCGCTGCAGAATTGCATCAATGAAGAGCGCATCGCAGCGATCGTCGGCTGGGGCAAAGTGCTCGGCGCCATCGTGAGCCTGCTTGCATCGGAATGCCACGCACCCGGCCACGTTAAGCGCACGATGCCGATGGGCGGCGACCATTACACGACCTATCGCGTCGGCGAAGTGCATGGCCGCGTCACGCCGCGCGCCGCCGAAGTAGCGGCAATCCTCAAGCATGCCGACAGCTCGAAAGTGACGAGCAATCTGTGGGGCGAGCGCTGGTCGAAACTCGTGATTAATTCGATGCGCAACGGGCTCTCTGCCGCGACCGGCTTGTCGGGCAACCAGCGCGATCTCAATGAAGGCCCGCGCGACGTATCCATTCGTCTGGGTGGTCAAGCGGTGCGCGTCGGTCAGGCGCTCGGCTTTCAGCTCGAGAAACTCCAGGTGATGGACGCCGAAACGCTTGCCCGCGCGGGCGAAGGCAGCATGGATGCCAAAGCCGAGATCGTCGACCAGTTAATCCAGTTATCGAAGACCCGCTCGGAAGAGCAGCGCCCGTCGATGGCACAGGACATATTTAAGGGACGTCGAACTGAAACGGATTTCATCAATGGTTTCGTCGCGGCCAAAGGCGAGGAGATCGGGGTGCCCGCGCCGCTGCACGCGAGCATGAATGCGCTTGTCAAAAAAGTCGAACGCCGGGAAATCAAGGCCGGCCCCGAACTGTTAAAGGGGCTGTAGTGAGGAACCAAGTATGAAAATAATGCGCTACAGCCGTAAAGGCGAAAAAGCATCGCAGGCGCGACTCGGCGTGCTGGTCGGCAGCGACATGATCGCGGATCTGCGCGCCGGCTATGCGCGTTATCTGATCGAAGAAATCGGCAACGCCAAAGGACGCGAGCTCGCGGCGATTTTTCTGCCCGCGTATATCGCGCAGTTTCTGCATGCCGGCGCGCCCGCCTGGGAAGCGCTGGCCGAGGCCTACGGGTGGCTCTCCGACCTCGTAAAATCCGAGCCCGACGCGCTCGGTCTGACCGGGCATGAATTGTTTTTGCCGCTCGCGGAATGCCGGCTCTATGCGCCGGTGCGCGGCAGCATAATTATCGGCATCGGCCGCAATTATCCGAACTACACGAAACACGAAGGCAAAGCAGCAGGGCTCGTACCTGCCGGCTTTGTTAAGGTGCCGTCCTGCATTGTTGGGCCGGGGCGCGACATTTTTAAACCACGCGCGACGCAGCAACTTGATTGCGAAACCGAACTCGCGATCGTTATCGGCCGGCAGTGCAAGAACGTGCCGGAAGAAAAAGCGTACGACGTGATCGCCGGCTATACGATCCTCAACGATGTGACGGCGCGCGATGTCGCCAAGCTCGAACACCAGGCCGGCCACATGCTGCTTGCCAAAGCGTTCGATACCTTCGCCCCGATGGGCCCGTGGCTCGTCACCAAAGTCGAAATTCCAGACCCCATGAATCTGCGCATCACAACGCGCGTGAATGGTGAGCTGAGGCAGGAGGGCAATACGAGTGAAATGATCTGGTCCATCCCGAAGCTTGTATCTTACGTTTCGCAAATGACACTCATGCCGGGCGATATTATTTCGACCGGCTCGCCGGATGGCAGCGCGCTGGCCCGGCCGGAGTGGTACTTGAACGCAGGCGATGTCATCGAATGCGAAGTCGAGAAAATCGGCACGCTGATGAACGCGGTAGTCGATGAGCCCAGGGCCTAAACGGTGCTGGTTGCTTCGTGGCGAGGGAAAATAAGCTTGATGCAAGTATTGCTTCTGGCCGCAACGATTGGTTTTACGCACGGCGCGGCGGCCGCGGCGCCGGTCTGCGCCAGTCCGATAGGGCAGAGCAAGAGCGTGGAGCCGATTGTCGACTGGTATGACAACTACATTCGGCCCAATCGGCATTTGCCTGCGGACAGGGCCGCCCAGCGCCTCAGCAAGCCCCAGGTTGAAGCATTTATAGAAGTCCTGGGGACGTTTAACCGCCGCGCCTCGCTCGATCAGATGGAACTCGAAGGTCTGATTAGCCAGGTGATCCGGAGTTACGCGCGGGCGGCCGATTTCAAAGGCATCAATACGGCGGCGGTGGAAAAAATCTACAAAGCGGATTCCGGGCAGCGGCTCGATTTTTCGCTGTTTTGCATCAGCCCGAGAACGCTGCACACGGCGGACGACGCTTTTGGCGTCACGTTGTACGGCGTGGTCGCCGATGACTGCCAGCACATCGGGATCCGGGGGCTCGTGTTCACCTCCGCTTTAGTCAACGGCAGCGCCAGTGCGCAGTGCAAGCCAGACCTGTTCTTTACCAAAATGTATATCTGGCCGCTGCCCGCCGGCACCAACGAAGTGTCCTTTATCTGTGGCAAGGACACCGGCGGCTGCGCGCGCTAGCTGGCGCTGATCCGATGACTGCGGCTGCTGAGGAGAACCCGATGACTGCGCAAACGATGTTCGACAAGATCTGGGACCGACACAAGGTCGCGGAAGAAAACGGCGAACTGCTGCTTTACGTTGACCGTGCATTGATCCATGAGGGCTCGTCGCACGCATTTGCCGCACTTGCAAAGCAGCGGCGCGCGGTGTTTCGCCCGCAGCAAATTTTTGCGTTCAACGATCACTACGTGCCGACCAGCGGCCGTGACAAGGGTGTCGCCGGTATCGCGAATCCCGAAATACGCAATATGGTGATCAATCTGGCCGCTCGCGCAACTGAACACGGCATCACGCATTTCGGCATCGATGATCCGCGCCAGGGGATCCTGCATATCGTGCCGCCGGAACTCGGCATCACGCAGCCGGGCTTGCTGATCGTCGGCGCGGATTCGCATACCTCCACGCATGGCGCCTTCGGCTGTCTTGCTTTCGGCGTCGGCGCGTCGGAAATGATGCACGTGATGGCAACGCAGACAATCTGGCAGCGCAAACCGAAAACCATGCGCATCGCAATCGATGGCGCGTTGGGTTTTGGCGTCACCGCGAAGGACGTGATTCTCGCCGTCATCGCGCGTATCGGCGCCGGCGGCGCAACCGGTCATGTGATCGAGTATGCGGGCTCGACCATTGCCGCGATGAGCATGGAAGCGCGCATGAC
>JANYCE010000319.1 GCA_025360445.1 Betaproteobacteria bacterium | reverse complement strand
CCGCGATCGAGTGCATCGGCTGCGGCGTCTGCTACAGCGCCTGCGACGTGGTGACGTGGAATCCCGCGTACCTCGGACCCGCCGCGCTCAATCGCGCATGGACGCTGATCAACGACGTGCGTGACATATCGAACGACGAGCGGCTCGCCGCCGTCGCCGGCGACGCGGGCTGCCACGCCTGCCATACGCACATGAGCTGCACCGAGCGCTGCCCTAAACATATATCGCCGACCGCCGGCATTGCCGGGCTCAAACGAGCGGTCGCAGTCGCCGCGCTTGGAGGCCGGCTGTGAATGTGCGCACGCAGGTGCTGTTGTGGACCGCTCAGCGCGTCAGCGCGATGGTGCTTGCACTGTGCGTCGTCGTGCATCTGGCGACAATGATTTACGCTGTGCGTCATGGCCTGTCGGCCGCTGAAATATTGGGTCGCACGCACGGCAACTACGCGTGGCTCGGCTTTTACCTGACCTTCGTCGCGGCAGTCGCGATTCACGCGCCGATTGGCATGCGCGCGATCATTGCCGAAACGCTGGGCTGGCGCGGCGCGCTGGTCGACTTCACATTGTTGGTGCTTGGCGCGGCGCTCGCGTTTTGGGGTTGGCGCGCGGCGTTGGCTGTGTTCGGCTGACCGGCGCACCGTGAAGAACGACTACCGCGCGCGCCATCACCCTGCTTACTGGGCGTTCATCGTCCATCGGGTGAGCGGGTTATCGCTGGCGATTTTCCTGCCGTTTCATTTCTGGGCGTTGAGCCAGGCGCTCAACGGTCCTCAAGCGCTCGACGGCTTCCTCCATTGGACTCAACAGCCGCTGGTCAAGCTCGCTGAAGTGGGATTGGTCGTATTGCTCGCCGCGCATATGGCGGGCGGCGTGCGTTTGTTGATGCTCGAATTTCTCGCGTGGCGCAACTGGCAAAAAAGTCTGCTCGCCGTCGCCGCCGGGGTCAGTGTGGCAGTGGGGCTCGCGTTTGCGCTAAATGTCGTTTGACCTTGCGCTGATCGCGGCCGGGGGTTTCCTCGCTGCGCTCGTCGTGGGCAGCGCGGGATTTGCATTTTCGATTGTCGTGACCGGCGTGTGGCTTTATGTTTTGCCGCCGGCGCAGATCGTGCTGCTCGCAGCAATTTGCGCAACGCTGCTGCACATCATCAGCATCTGGCGGTATCGGCGCGACATAGAGTTTCGCTTGTTGTGGCCGTTCGTGATCGGCGGCGCCCTCGGTGTGCCGCTCGGTGTATTGGCGCTGCAGCGACTCGATGCGGCATTGTTTCGGCATGTATTTGGCGGGTTCATGATTGCTTACAGTTGCTACATGCTGATGCGGCCCACTGTGCCTGTACTAAAAATTCGCTCTGAGGTTGCGCGCATTGCCGATGGAGTGGTCGGTTGGGTCAGCGGCATCCTGGGTGGATTTGCGCTGTTGCATGGCACGCTGCCAACGATCTGGTGCAGTCTGCGCGGCTGGGACAAGCGGAAGAGCCGTTATATTTATCAACCCTACATTTTAATTACCGGCGTGCTCGTGATGCTGTGCGTGGGCGTCACGGCCACGTTCGACAAAACGGAGTTGATCGCGCCGCTCGCGGTAAGCCTGCCGGCGATGGCATTAGGACTTTGGGCGGGCATCCGGGTGTTTGAAGTTATCAGCGAAGAGCGTTTTCGGCGGCTTGTGATTTGGCTGATACTCGCGTCCGGCGTCTCACTCCAATTTTAAAAAAAGACAAGGCAGAAGTCATGCGTCAAAGTAAACCACGCGCGCAATCGGTTCCATTCGGCTTTGTCGAGCTGCCGGCCGGACGGAGTGCTAAAAAGCCGCGTAAAACCGGCTTGACGATGGTCGCCGACTTTGGCTTGCCGTACATGCAGGTCGACGACCTCGTGACGATGGCCGACCGTTATATCGACCTCGCGAAAATCGCGGTCGGCACTGCGCGTTTATATGATCTCGCCTATCTGCGAAAAAAACTCGCGTTGTATCGCCGGCATGGAATCCGCCCGTTTATTGGCGGCCAGTTTCAGGAATATGTGTTCGCAACGTACGGCGAGAAAATGTTGCGGCCATTTTTGCTCGAAGCCAAACGCGTGGGTTTCGATGTGGTCGAAGTTTCCGATAATTGCGTCGAACTGACGCCGCGCCAGCGCCGCGCCCAAATCCGACTCGCCATTGAGTGCGGCCTCGCAGTGTTTGGCGAAGTCGGCTCCAAAGACGCCAAGAATGATGCCGCGCTGCTGGTGTCGCAGGCCGAGGATTGTTTCGCGGCGGGCGCCGAACTCGTGCTGGTCGAAGCCGCTGAGTTGATCGTCAACGGCAAGCCGAAAATTAAACTCATTAACGGGTTGCGCAAAGGGCTCGACATGTCGCGCGTGCTGATCGAGTTGCCTGGCCCGTGGATTTCGAACATCACATTGTCGATCGTCGAAGACATGAAAAAATTCCTGGTCAGCGAGTTCGGACCTGACGTCAACATAGCGAACGTGATGCCCGCCGACATCCTGGAGACTGAGGCGCTGCGCGTCGGTCTCGGCGTCGTGGGTCCGCAGGTGTCGAGGAGCGCTTAAGTAACATTTTGAACGCAAAGGACGCTAAGGACGCGAAGGAAGGCGCAAAGATTCAGGTTTACGTTTAGCTTTTTTTTCGCGTCCTTCTCCTCTTTTGCGGTAAAGCTTTTTTTGTAAAGGTCTCAATGCCGCATTCAACGTATTTTGCCGAGCGCATGGGCACTGCCGCTATCTCGCCGACGGGCGAATTCGAGGCGGGCAGTTTTCAATCATTTACGCTTACCTACACCGCAGGCTACTTCGGCATCGACGATACCGGTTCGCTCAAGATCGTGCACCGCTTCGCCTCCGACATGGGGCGCCCGCAATTTACCGACCCGCAAGGCTGGAATTACACGACGGTGGAGGCGAGCAATGGCGCCGTGCTCGAAGTCAAATACGACGGCAAGATGAACATCCGGCCCTGGGACAAGACGCTGTTCATCCGGGTTGTGCGCGGCTTTTTGCGCGAGCGCGACCAGATCATCGTGCGCTTCGGCGACGTGCGCCAAGGCTCGCCGGGGATCCGCATGCAGACGTTCAACGAGCCGACGTTTGAGTTCCGCGTGCTCGTCGATGCATGGGCTACTTATAATTATGTCGAATTGCCGGTGCAGCCCCACATTTCCGTCGTCGCCGGCCCGCCGGTGCTTTTTAAAGCGATATTGCCCACCCTACGCCAATGCGGCCAGCCGTTCTCGCTCGGTTTTAAAGGCGAGGACAAATGGGGCAATCCGTCGCACCTCGTTAATGACACGTTCAGTTTCAAAGCCAGCGTGCCCATCGATGGCCTGCCACCGACGCTGGCAATGCGGCCGGGTGACTACTCGAAAGTCATCGAAGGCCTGCGCTGCACGACTACTGGCGATCTGCTGATCGAGGTGCGTGATGCATCCGGCAAACCCGTTTGTGTCAGCAATCCGATGCGGGTTGCGCAGAGTGCAGACCTGCTGCCGTACTGGGCGGACCTGCACGGCCAGTCGGAAGAAACGATCGGCACCAATTCGGCGCGCGAGCTGATTGAATTCGCGCGCGACCGCGCGTTTCTCGATGCGATGAGCCATCAGGGTAATGATTTTCAAATCACGACGCCGTTCTGGAACGAGCTCAACAAACTGAGCAAAGAGTTCAACACTGACGGCCGCTTCATTATGTTTCCCGGTTATGAGTGGTCGGGCAACACCGGCCTCGGCGGTGATCGCAACGTAATGTTCCTCAATGAGGGCCGCCAGATTCATCGCTCGCATCACGCGTTGATCGACGATCTGTCGGATGTCGAATCGGACGCCAACAGCGCCGACGACTTATTCATAAAGTTAAAGAACGAGGACTGCGTGGTATTCGCGCACATCGGCGGGCGTTATGCCGACATTAAGATGGCGCATGATGCGCGCATCGAGCGCAGCGTCGAAGTGCATTCCGATTGGGGCACTTTCGAATGGCTTCTGCACGATGCGTTCGAGCAGGGTTACCGCGTCGGCATACTCGCGAACTCCGACGGCCACAAAGGCCGCCACGGCGCGAGTCATCCCGGCGCATCGCTGTTCGGGGCCTATGGCGGTCTTTCATGCATTCTGGCGACCGGCTTGTCGCGCCACCAACTTGCGGAGGCACTGCGCAAGCGCCATCACTACGCGACCACCGGTTGCCGGATGTTGCTCGACACGCGTGCGACGTTCAGTGCCGACGCCGAACTCTTCGCTGACGATCCCAACCTCGGCCCGACGACCAGCACGAAGGTGAAAAGCGCGATGATGGGCGACATCGTGCGGTCCGCTGAGCGCGAAGTTACGTTCAACATCGACGTGCATGCGGCAGCACCCATAGAGCGGATTGAAATTCGCAACCGCCTCGAAACGCTCGAAACGTTTCGTCCGTTCGATGAGAAAACGCTTGGCCGCCGCATCCGCGTGATCTGGGAGGGCTCGGAGTATCGCGGGCGCGGCCGCCAGACGGTCTGGGATGGCGGCTGCACGCTGACCGGCAACAGCTTCGAGAGAACACGCACGATCAATTTCTGGAACCTCGACAAAAAGCTTGAGCAGCCTTCCCCTTGCGAATTGAAATGGGGCGGCCTGACAACCGGCGGTTTTGCGGGCTTCGACGCATGG
>JANYCE010000071.1 GCA_025360445.1 Betaproteobacteria bacterium | reverse complement strand
GGCACGCGCACATTCTGACCGATCATGTCGAGCAGGTTCTGGTCGGGTTTGCCCGCATTGATGAGTTTCAATTGCGGAATCTGCAGACCTTCTTCGTAAATATCGCGGATGCCGGCGTTGCGGATGCGCCCGCCGATGTCGGGCATGTGGCTCACCACCGCCGCGAATGCAACGATTTTGCCTTTATGGAAAATCGGCATCGCGATATTGACGTCGTGAATGTGGCCGGTGCCCATCCACGGATCGTTGGTGATCATTACGTCGCCGGGCTTCAATGTATGCGCCGGAAATTTTTTGAGAAAATGTTTAACCGTCGCCGGCAGCGTGCCGATGAACGATGGAATCGACAACACCGATTGCGCGATCGAATGGCCCGCGGCATCGGTTAACACGACGGCAAAATCATTGGCTTCACGCACCAGCACCGAGAACGAGGTGCGCACGAACGCGGCCGAAGCCTCGTCGACCATGCTGACAAGACGCTTCCACTGAATTTCGAGCGATACCGGATCGAGTTTTAGTTTTTTCATGTGAACTCCTTGATCGTTACCTCGACGGTGTAGTCGGCGAGGATTTTTACGTCAGCCCTGATCGGCACGACCAGCGTGGATTCGCGCTCCTCGAGTATCAATGGACCGGCGACGCGCGTGCCCGGTTTCAGTGAATAACGGTCGTACACCGGCACTGCCTGAAATTTTTGCCGGAGCGGCAGGAAAATCGAGCGCTTGCCGCGCATTATCGGCTTCGAACTCACGCGTGCATCCCCCCAGGCGAACTGGTGGCTCTTGACCACCGACCGCCCCGTCAGCCGCCACGTGATGACCTGCGGCGCGGCGCCCGGCACGAGATGGCCGTAGAACTGGCGGTAGCTGCGCTCGAATTCTCGAATCAGCGCCGGCGACATCGCCGCATTCACGGCGCGCCATGGCAGCGTGACGGACACATTGTGGCCTTGTCCCGCATAGCGCATTTCGGCGCCTATCCACCACTTGAGCGACGCATCGCGCGCACCCGCGGAATCGAGTTCAGTCTCGGCATCTGCGCGCAGTTCGGCATAAACATCAGCGACTTTTTTCCAGTCGATGGCGGTGACAAGCGTCGGGTTGGACCACGAGCGGTCGACCCGCGCGGGCGCGGCGAGAAGTCCGAGACAGGAACCCGCGCCTGCGGCAATCGTCGCGAGCACGCGCGGGATCTGCAGTTTGCGCGCGACTTCCACCGCATGCAAAGGTCCGGCGCCGCCGGTGGCGACCATGGTGAAGCTGCGCGGGTCGTGGCCTTTTTCGGCGATGTGAATGCGCGCGGCGGCAGCCATGTTTTCGTTCACGATATTGCAGATACCCCAGGCCACCTCGGTGGCCGTCAATTTGAGTTCAGTTGCGAGCTTTTGCAGCGCGCGCTGGGCGAGGTCGGTCCGCAACTTCATCTCACCGCCGAGAAAATTATCGGGGTTGAGGTAACCGAGCGCGAGATCAGCGTCGGTAACCGTCGCGCCGTCGCCGCCGAGTCCATAGCACGCCGGACCCGGTACTGCGCCCGACGAAGCAGGCCCTACGTTGAGCAACCCTAAATCGTTGACGTGTGCAATCGAACCGCCGCCCGCGCCGATCTCGATCAAGTCGATGCTCGGAATCAATATTGGAAACCCCGAGCCGCGTTTGAAGCGCGATACGCGAGCGCATTCGAAGCTATGCGAGATCAACGGTTCGCCGCCGACTGCGACACAGGCTTTGGCCGTGGTGCCGCCCATGTCGAATGCAAGAATCTCCGCGATGCCATTCGTGCGCGCGGTATTGAGTGCCGACAGCACGCCGCCCGCAGGGCCTGATTCGAGTAGCAGAATAGGCGTATCGGCCGCCGCCTTGCCCGAGGTGAATCCACCGCTCGAGATCATGATTTTCAGCGGCGCACCGGGCGCAAGATCGTGCACGCGCTGATCGAGCCGGTTCAGGTACTCGGTCATCAGCGGCTGCACATACGCGTTCGCCACAGTGGTCGACATGCGCTCATATTCGCGGATCTCGCGCGCGATGCCCGAAGAAATTGAAATCGCAAGCTTGGGAAACCGCTTTTTAACCGCTGCCGCAATCTGTTTTTCATGCACGTCGTTGACATACGCGTGCAAGAAACACACCGCCACTGCCTGGACATCGAGCGCACCGAGTTCGTCGAGCACGCGGGCAAGATCGCGCGCCGCAAGCGGTTTGACGACGGCGCCGCTCACATCCAGCCGCTCGCTCGCCTCGATGCGCTTGTCCTCAGCGACCAACGGCTGCGGAATTTCGAGATTAAGATCGTACAGGTCATACCGAATTTCGCGTGCGATGGTGAGCACGTCGCGCGTGCCTCGGGTAACGATGAGCCCGGTACGCGCGCCTTTGCGCTCGATCAGCGTGTTGGTAACGAGCGTGGTCCCGTGAACAACGTCGGTTACGTCGCGCCGCCCGTCACCGCGCGCCGCGGTGATCTGCTTGAGCAAATCCTCGATCACCGTCGTCACTGCTATACCAGGGTCGTCGGGTGTGGTCAGCGTCTTGCCCACCCAGATCCGGTTGCCCGGCGCGATGACGGCGAGACCATCGGTAAACGTGCCGCCGATATCAACTGCAATGCGGATGCTGTCACGGCGGGATTTTGATTTGGTTTTTTTCACGGCAAGTTCCAATAAAAATTAATCACTGACACTGCGGCAAGTAAGCGAGCATTCGAACGTTACTTTTTTTCTTCATTCTGGCGCAAGCCAATATGCAAAGCGTTGCCTCGTTAAGAATGACGGCGGGAGGGGGCCCATCATATCTTCCGAATGATTCACTATTTTAATCACCCCGAATCACTCAGCCGGCAGCGCGCGAATCTCTTCACGCCGCTTAAGCCACCACGAATAAGCGGGCGGCAGCAAATCGAGATAATCGCTATGCCCCAATTCTTTCGCCGCATGCACCGGCCAGTTCGGGTTGTACATAAGTTCGCGCGCGAGTGCAATGAGGTCGGCTTGTCCGCGTTGCAAAATCGTTTCGGCGTGGCGGGCTTCGGTGATCAAACCAACCGCGCAGGTGAGTAACCCGGTATCGCGCTTTACGCGTTCGGCGTATGGGACTTGATACCCCGGTGTACGCGGCACGATGGCCATATTAAGCGGGCCATTGATGCCGCCGGATGAACAAGTGATCACATCAACGCCGCGCGATTTTAATTCGCGGGCGAGCGCAACTGTATCGGCCATATCCCAGGCACCACCCTCGCCGTCGACTGCCGACACCCGAAAGAAGATAGGCTTGTCCTGCGGCCACACGGCGCGCACGGTCTCAGCCACTTCGAGAGCAAAGCGCATGCGGCCTTCGAGGACTCCGCCGTACGCATCGGTGCGATTGTTCGCGAGCGGGGACAGGAATTGATGAATCAAATAACCATGCGCGCCATGGATTTCGCAAATGTCGAAACCGGCGGCCAGACTGCGTTGCGCCGCTTCACGCCACGCCGCCAGCACTTCCCGGATGTCTGTTACTGACAGTTCCAGCGGCGTCGGTGCATCGGCCCGCGGCGCTCGTGCGCTCGGCGACACCGCGCGCCAGGGCGGCATGCCGCGCCCCGCGTCGTTGTCCGTCAACGGTTTGAAATTGGTCCACGGCGGGCCGCACGAAGCCTTGCGTCCCGCATGCCCCAATTGAATCGCCGGCAATGCACCGTGCCGGCGTAAAAAATCGGTAATGCGGTGATACATCGGGGTGAAGCGCTCGGCGTAAATACCGGCGCAGCCGTAGGTCTTGCGTGCACGTTCTTCGACCGCGGTTTCTTCGCAAAACACTATGCCCGCACCGCCGAGTGCGAATTTGCCCAGATGCACCAGGTGCCAGTCGGTCGGCCCGCCGTCGAGCGACTCGTATTGGCACATCGGCGACACCACGACGCGATTGCGCGCGGTCAAACCGCGCAAGGTAGCCGGTGTAAACAAAAGCGGCGCTGCGGGCACCGCCCGGGTTTCAGTATGTTGCGAATTGTCGGACAACGGCTATTCGATCTTGATGCCCTGCTCGCGGATGACCTTGCCCCACTTGGCGGATTCCGCTTTGTTGTAAGCAATAAATTCTTCCGGCGTGCCGCCGACGGTTTCGATGCCCTG
>JANYCE010000068.1 GCA_025360445.1 Betaproteobacteria bacterium | reverse complement strand
TGCGTGCTGAGCAAACTGCACGACATCGAAGCCGGGCGGGAAACGCTTGGCTTCGACTGCCGCAGGCGCACCGCCGCCGAAGCCGGTCGACATGTCGTTGCGGATGGTGGGCTCGTTCGCCGGAGCGCCGCCCGCGTATTGGAGCGGTGTTTGCGCCGTTTTCGAGCGGAACATGCGCAGTGCAAATATCACTGCCGCGGCAATGGCCAGCATTAACAATATGCTGCCAAACCCGCCACCGAAACCGTTACCCATAAACATGGAGGCAAGGCCGGCGCCAATGGCGAGACCTGCCAATGGCCCGAGCCAACGGCTCATGCCCGAAGGTTGTGGCGCGGGAGCTGCGGGTGTCGCGGTAGGTGCGGTCGGCGCCGCGGCCGGCGGCGTTGCTGCGCGTTGTTTGCCAACACTGGAGCCGCCGCCGACGCGCTTCGCGTCAGCATCCGGCACACTGATTCCAAAGCTAAGAACGGCTACGATAATTGCGATTAATTTTGTATGCATATTTTCCTCTGAGCTGAATTTGCAGCGAGATAAAAACGTAACCACCTTACAACGTTCAATGCGTATTGTAGCAATAGCTTTGACTGCACTCATTAAACTTTGCAATCGCATCAAATTGACGGGTGTATTTGGTCAAATACGCGTGTTGGACGGTTCGGCTATTGATTAGTTGCATTCTTTACCGTATTTGACCGGAGTTGGCCGGTGCTGCGCTGATTTCGGCAAGTTCCGTAATATTCCAGTCGCCCCGAAACCAGGGGCACCCGCCGCGCGTGCAGCGGCTGTTGTCCTGCCAGGTTGACTTGCTGTCACTTCTGACCGGACGGCCCAAAGCCGGCGCGTACCAGTCCGTTTCCTCAATGTGCGTCTCACGCAAAAACCCATCCCAATCGCCCACATACGTCCGGCGTTGAATTTTCACGGTATCGAACGTGCCGGCGGGCACCGTGATACGTTCGTTGCCGAGCACCTGACCGTCGACTCGCACGCTATTGCGCCGTCCGGTCGCCGGGTCGACGGCGTTTACTCGCGTCGACCATGATTCATCCGCTGGATTGCCCGGCACGTAAACGGGCAAAGCCGTGCTGAATTCGAAATCGCGCAATTGATCGTGTGAGGCGAGTGGATGGCGCAGCCAATTGCCGTTACCGGTATAAATCTCGGTCCGCGCGCTGCCGGCGCTCGGCGTGTCGGTAGTCACCGCAACTTCGACGCGGTCTGCCGCGGACTTTTCGACCTGGTAGCGAACTGTGCCACGAGCTTCGTTGTTATACCCGTTCACTACGCGATAGACGTACGCATCACCGGTTGCCGCGGCGGCGATGTCGGCAAAGAGGACGGTAGCGCTAATCAATAAGGATAATTTTGACATAGGGCCTCTCGTAGTTGGCTCATCGCGCGGGAGTTATAACCGGTAGCCGCGGTGCAGTGCGACGACGCCGGCACTCAGATTGAAGTATTCGACCTGTTCCAGGCCTGCTTGTTCCATAAGCGCCTTCAGTTGTTGCTGGTCCGGATGCACCCGTATCGACTCCGCGAGATAACGGTAGCTGGCGCTGTCATTGACAACCAGTTTACCGAGCAGCGGGAGCACTTTCAGAGAATATGCGTCGTACAGGGGGCGCAGCGGCTGCCACACCCGCGAAAATTCGAGCACCAGGAGCCGGCCGCCCGGCCGCAACACGCGATGCATCTCGGCAAGCGCGCGGTCCTTATGCGTCATATTGCGCAAACCAAAAGCGACGCTGACGCAATCGAAGTACGCGTCCCGAAAGGGCAACCGTTCGGCATCACACTGTATGGCCGGCGCCATCACGCCTGCATCAATCATGCGATCACGGCCGCGCGCGAGCATCGCCGGATTGATGTCCGTCAACACTACTTCACCAAGGGGGCCCACGCGGCGCGCAAACTGGATCGCGAGATCCGCGGTGCCGCCGGCGACCTCGAGCACGCGGTGGCCCGGCCGCAGACCGCTTTGCGCGACCGTGAATCGTTTCCATACGCGGTGCAAGCCGGCCGACATCAGGTCATTCATGACGTCGTAGCGATCTGCTACGGAATCGAACACGCCGGCAACGCGGCGTGCTTTTTCGTCCTCGGGCACTTTCTCGAAGCCGAAATCGGTGATCTTGGTCATGGCGGGTTCTGCAATCAGGCGGTCACGGCGGCATAGCATACCGCGATCGGGCCGCGCTTCATGCGCGGGTGCTGTGCACGTTATTTCTTATCGCGGCTCGCCCCGGCTTCCTGCAGACGTTGCAGATAGTGCGCCCACATGTCCGGCTGGTTCTCGCCGTAACTGTATAGAAGCTCCCACGAAAAAATGCCGGTATCGTGACCATCCGAGAAGTACAGTTGAACGGCGTAGGTGCCGACCGGTTCGATTCGATCGATCGTTACTTCTTTTTTCCCTGTCTGCAGCACTTCCTGCCCCGGCCCATGGCCGCGCACTTCGGCGGACGGCGAGTGAGCGCGCAAAAATTCACAAGGCAGATTAAATGTCTTGCCATCGGCGTAGGTAATTTCGAGCACGCGTGATTTTTTATGCAGTTTGATTTCAGCCGGCGTCGGCATGGGCGGGTCGGAAGCGGCCATGAGAGAGACATCCTTGCGGACATTTTCAGGGCCTGCATGATAGCCGAGTTGGGCGGCGCGAAAATATTTCGTGCGCTGAACGCCGACCGATAAGGCGGTGCGTAAACATCGTCCGCCGCCTTAAATTTAGACCAGCGTTACTGTGCAGCGATCGAAATCGCTGCCTTTTTCAATGACGTTGATCAGTTTGGCGACTTGTTTTTGTTCGCTGAACAGCTCGACGAAACGCCCGGGCTGGTACCAACCCGTTGGCAGAATTAGCGTCGCGGGTGTCGCGGGGACCGCCATTTCGGGCAGCAGCAGGGCGCGCTCGAAGCCGCCGACACCGGAAGGCGCGTGAAAATTTGCGGGCCGCGCCGCGACGGCACGAGCAATGCCCGGGAACAGCCGAACTCCAACATAGAGATCCGAGGTTTCCTCAATGCGCAACCACTGAGTCAGGCCAAGATAAAATAATTTGCTGGTGCCACGGCGAACTGCGACAAGTTGATTATGGCCGACGCGCAATGCCGCATCGGGCTCCCGCATCATGCACATAAAGCCCGAGTTACTTTGATTGACAAGTTCCCACGACTCGACCGCCGAGCTCTCAATCGAGGCCATCGAACGCTCAGTGCGTTCGCTGATATGTCCGAACAACTGCATATCATGTTCTTCCTGGCGGGTGAGTGTTGCACCCGGGATCCGAAAGGACCGGCCGCTGATGAAATAATGCGCGGCATGTACGCCCATGCAAACCTGGGCCTTTTCCTCAACAATATTGCGTGCCTCGCCACGACCGGTGCCGGTGCGGCACCATTGGATGTAGAACAACATCAAAAGATTTTCGCAACCCGGCTGGCGCGCGTCCTCGCCAAGGCCGAGCATCAGAGGCGTCTGGCCCTGCTTGAGCAGGGTGATGTGCTGGCGCAAAGTACGGCCGATCTGCTCAAGATCAAGATAGCGCTGCGTTGACACCGGCTGTAATTCTTCGCTGAAGCGCGGCCCTGCGCTGCCGGCCAAGTCGACGCTCAGGCCGGGGATCGCCGACGGGGGCAAGGGTCGTTCGTGCAAATCTACCTGGCTCGACCACTTTTCAACCCACCGCGCGAGAAATCCCATTTGCCGCGCGGAAAGGGCAAAGGGATTGGCGAGTTCGGCCAGCAACGCCTGGCAGTATGCGGCGCAACACGTGGAGTCCGGATCCTGGCGAGTGAACGTATCGGCGACCGCTGTGCGCGAAAAATCGCTTTGTTCTGCAAACACGTAGAGCTCGTTTAGCGCTTTCCAATAGCGTGCCGGCACCTGGTGGTATATCCGGTAGTACTCGAACATCGCATTGGTCGTGTATCGCAGGCAACGGAAAACGATAAGCGCGCCGTGATTCCGCAGCGCGGGGTCGCCTTGAACGTGGGCGTCGCGACAGACAAGGTACGCGTCAGTCAGATCCTGCCACAGGCCGAGCACCCGCATCCACAGGATTTCCTCGTTGTCATCAAGCGGCAACGCCTTTGCGGTGTATTTGGGCGCAAGCTCGCTTTGCACGAAATGAATGGGTTCCCGCAGCGCTTCGAGCATGCGCAGCAATTCTGCCGGCACCACGCCGGCTTGTCTGATCAACACGACTTGTTCGGCCAGCGATCGTTGCGCCGATTGCAGATTGGTCAGCGGCAGAGTTTCAATCCAGCGCTTGCAGCCTGCACTGTCGGTGAACTGCAACTGAGCCGCAGTCAGCGACGTTACTGAATTAGCCATTTAGGCCCGCTCCCATAATTGTTGCATACACGTCCTATAAAGCCATTGGCGACAGGGTGGCCGTTACCGCCGTGCCGCGTCTATGCACCTACATCGCTTTGAAGTTCAGCTTAAACCTTTGCATTAGCAGCAGCAATTCGCGCCAAACCCGGCCACAGTAGCCGACTCCGACTGCCTGTGTATGTGATGAAGTTCACGTGCACGCGGTAACTTGCATCGGGGCGGACGTAATGCACGGTTAGCCAATGGTTCACCGCAATTGCGCAAGTGCAGCCTTCAGCCGCTCAACCAGTGCGCAGCCGGCCTCGGTAGTAGTAGTGTGCCCCGGGCGCATCTTTTCTCCCCACACCGGATTTGGAAAGTGCGCATCATCTACGTCGCGCGGGATGATGTGCCAGTGCACATGCGGGGTCATGTTGCCGAGGCTCGCGAGATTAATTTTATGCGGGTTGAGCACGCTGCGGATAGCGCATTCGACCGCCAGCACCACGCGCATGCAATGCTGCCGATCCGCCTCGCCAAGATCGGTCATCTCCTTTATATGCGCCTGCCAGATCACGCGGCAGAAACCCGCATATCCGGCGTCGGCGACGAGCACGACGCGGCACCTGTCATCGCGCCAGATTATTTTGCCGCCGTCGTGCGAGCACAAATCGCAGACCGCCGGTTTAGCCGTAGATGCTGCGATCAATGTGCGCTGGCTAATATCATCCGTCGCCCTCTCATTTTGCCGCCGCATTGCCGGCTCACAGCAAAACGCGTTCGATGCCGCCGCGATTCGCTTTAGCCACATAGTCTGCCATCCAGTTCGCGCCGAGCAAGTGGCGCGCCATTTCGACCACAATGTAATCCGCGTTAGTGCCCGAGTCATCGTCGTAGCGGGCGAGGCCCTGAAGGCATGACGGGCATGAGGTCAACACTTTAACCTGACCATCGAAACCATCGGCGCGCAAAGCCGCTGCACCTTTGCGCATTTCCTCTTCTTTGCGGTAGCGCACCTGGGTCGAAATATCCGGCCGCGTGACCGCGAGAGTGCCCGATTCGCCGCAGCAGCGGTCATTGAGCGTCACTGGCGTGCCCATCAATTGATTAACGACTTTCAGCGGCTGATGGGTTTTCATCGGCGAATGGCAGGGGTCGTGGTACAGGTAACGCACTCCACCGACGCCTTCGAGTTTGACGCCTTTTTCGAGCAGGTATTCGTGGATGTCCAGCAGCCGGCAGCCAGGGAAAATTTTCGAGAACTCGTATTTTTGCAGCTGGTCCATGCAGGTGCCGCACGACACGATCACGGTCTTGATGTCCAGATAATTAAGCGTGTTGGCAACGCGGTGAAAAAGCACGCGGTTGTCGGTGCTGATTTGCTGGCCTTTGGCCTCATTGCCAGCGGCGGTTTGCGGGTAGCCGCAGCACAAATAACCGGGCGGCAGGACGCACTGCGCGCCGATTTCATACAGCATCGCCTGCGTCGCCAGCCCGACCTGGCTGAATAGCCGCTCGGACCCGCAACCTGGAAAATAAAATACCGCATCCGAATCGTCGTCGACTTTCAGCGGATCGCGGATGATCGGCACGATCGCCGGATCTTCGATGTCGAGCAGCGCACGCGACGCCTGTTTCGGCAGCCCGCCCGGCATCGGCTTATTGATGAAATGGATGACCTGCGCTTTCAGCGCGGGCTTGCCGACGGTCGCGGGCGGCTGCCGCGTCTGCGCTTGCGCCAGCCCCAAGGCTTTGGCCGCACGATGCGCGAGGCGCTGCGCCTTGAAGCCCCACTCGATCATTAGCTTGCGCGTCATCTTGATTGTGTTCGGGTCAGTCGCATTCAGAAAGAACATTGACGCCGCAGTGCCCGGATTGAACTGATGCTTGTCGTGGCGGCGTAAAAAGTTGCGCATCGCTATCGACACGTCGCCAAAGTCGATGTCGACCGGACACGGATTCGCGCATTTGTGGCAGACGGTGCAGTGATCGGCAACGTCGCTGAACTCGTTGAAATGATCGAGTGAAATGCCGCGGCGCGTTTGCTCCTCGTATAAAAAGGCTTCGATCAGCAGCGAAGTCGCGAGGATCTTGTTGCGCGGGCTGTAGAGCAGATTGGCGCGCGGCACATGCGTGGCACAGACGGGTTTGCATTTGCCGCAGCGCAGGCAGTCCTTGATTGAATTCGCAATGCCGCCGATTTCCGACTGTTCGAGTATTAGACTTTCAGTCCCGAGCAGGCTGAAGCTCGGCGTGTAGGCGTTAGTCAGATCGGCGCCGGCGAGCAGCTTGCCGCGGTTAAAGCGGCCGTGCGGGTCGACCTTTTGTTTGTATGCGCTGAAGCTTGCAACCTGGGCTGCGTCAAGAAATTCAAATTTGGTGATGCCGATGCCGTGCTCGCCGGATATCACCCCGTCGAGCGCGCGCGCGAGCTGCATGATGCGCGCGACGGTCTCGCCCGCTTCGTGCAGCATTTCGTAGTTATCTGAATTGACCGGAATATTGGTGTGCACGTTGCCGTCGCCCGCATGCATGTGGAGGGCGACGAAGACCCGCGCGCTCAATATTTCTTTATGAATGGCATCGCAGCGCTCGCGCACCTTATGAAAATGCAGCCCGCTGAATATATCGGCGAGCGGCGCACGCACTTCAACCTTCCACGACACGCGAATCGTGTGCTCCTGCAGCGCCTTGAAAACGGTCGGCGGCGAGGTGCTGTTGAGCGCGGTTTTAATCCCGGCGGGCAGTGCCGAAAACGGGGCGTCCAAATTATCGGCGAGCCATTGCCACTGCCAGCGTGTGGCGGCGAGCAGAGCGCGCGCGCGCTCAAGCCGGTCTCCGATCATTTCGGCCGGCGTTACAGCTACTTCAGGCGGGTGCAGGGGCAGCTCGCCGCATACGAAATCGGACAGCGCGGCGAGCAGCTTCAGTTTGTTGCTGATGGACAGCTCGATGTTGAACCGCTCGATGCCGTCCGAATAATCGCCCAAACGGTCGAGCGGAATGACCACGTCCTCATTGATCTTAAACGCGTTGGTGTGCTTGGAAATAGCGGCGGTTCGCGCCCGGTCGAGCCAGAACTTTTTGCGCGCGTCGCTGCTGACCGCAATAAATCCCTCGCCCGAACGCGCGTTCGCGATGCGCACGACCTGTGATGCAGCGGCGGCTACGGCGTTTTCATCGTCGCCGACAATATCGCCAACCAAGACCATTTTTGGCCGGCCGGCGCCGCTTTTTCGACGGGCTGCTTTGGTGGCATAACCGACCGCTTGCACATAGCGCTCGTCGAGGTGCTCGAGACCGGCCAGCGTCGCCCGTGGATTGCCGCGAAGGTAATCGACGATTTCGACGATCGCCGGTACCGCCTCGCCGACCTGGCCAAAAAATTCGAGGCACACGGTGCGAATGTGCGGCGGCATCTTGTGCAAAATGAAAGTCGCCTCCGTGATAATGCCGTCGCAGCCTTCTTTTTGCATACCCGGCAGGCCGCCGAGATATTTATCGGTCACGTCTTTGCCGAGCCCGTGCTTGCGAAACCCGCTGCCCGGAATTTCAAGAATTTCTTCCGAAAGGCGCGTCTTGCCGTCGATAGATAACCGCGTGATGCGAAAACGCGCCAGTGCGATGTCGTGAATCTTGCCGAGATTGTGATCGAGGCGTTCGACCTCCATCCATTCGGCGTCAGGCGTCACCATGCGCCAGCTCGCGAGATTATCCAGCGCGGTGCCCCATAACACCGCCTTTTTGCCCCCGGCATTCATTGCAACATTACCGCCGATGCATGACGCATCGGACGATGTCGGGTCGCACGCGAATACGAGGCCCGCAGCTTCCGCAGCTTCCATCGCACGTTTC
>JANYCE010000067.1 GCA_025360445.1 Betaproteobacteria bacterium | reverse complement strand
CGAAAGCGGCATCGGGTTTCTCAAGGTGCTCGACAAACTCGGCATCACCGAAGCGATGAAGCCGCGCATAAAGTCGAGCAGCAACATGGCGTCGCTCGTGGAGTCAGGCGAAGCGGAGATCGGCATCACGGGCGTTGGCGCGGGACTTTCCTACACGCAGCTCGAATACATCGGCCCGCTGCCCGCCGCGGTTCAGGAATACGTCTATCTGGCCGCTGGCGTGGGCGCGAACGCCAAGGCGCCCGACGCCGCACGCGCCCTGCTGAAGTACCTGGGTGATCCAGCAGTGATTCAAGCCATGAGTGCGAAGGGGTTGGAACCGCCTGCGGCGAAATGAAATGCTGCCCGCGATGAAGGAAGAGGGAGTGCTGGTGGGAGTGAAAGGCGCGAAGGCGGTGACTGCGTGAGGCGGTAGTCTTTTGTGCGTCGACTGTAGCTCAAAGGATTGTGGCATGCTCATCGAATCCGAAATCGCAAGGTAGGGAAGCTCGTGCGGTTGGCGATGATAAAGGCGGAATAATCCAGACCGGTAAGTGAGGAGAGACGTGATGGATTGGCCTCAGGAGCAAAAGCTTGGCAAATGAATCGATTGGTGCAAGCCGGCACCAATATTCTGTGCTTACGCCCGATGCTGCTTCCCCGATCCTCGATGCGGTCATAAGTCTTTGGCGAAAAAATGCTGCGCAGCTTGGCTTTTTTCCGGATGGCGCCTTTCGCGAGCGCGCAAGTAGCCGTCAAATTTTGGTGGCCGTAAATCCAAACCAGAATATTGCGGGATATCTTTTATATCGCATCTCTAATCGTCAAGTTGCCACAATAGTCCATCTTTGTGTTTCTGATGAAGTGCGCGGACAAGGAGTAGGCCGTTTCCTTGTTGCAGAGCTTAAAAAGCAGACTGCGGGCCTCCGAGGAATTGCGTTGTCGTGTCGAATAGACTTCCAAGCCAATGATCTGTGGCCACGACTAGGGTTCATTGTTCATAGTGAAAGGCAGGGTAGAAGTTCTGCTGGTTCTCGGCTCATATGTTGGTGGTTCGGCTTTGACAATGGGGATTTGTTTCAGACGAATGAAGGCCTGGACGACGATACGACTGTTGTTGCAATAGACGTAAATATTCTTCTTGATCTCTATCATGACAACAACGACGAATCCCGTGGACTAAAAGCGGATTGGTTAAGTAGCTTCATTACCATAGCAGTTACGCCAGAAACACGGGTAGAGCTACTCCGAAGAGAACTGCGGCAGGAACGCGAAGATGTCGCAGCGTATGCCAAGCAGTTTGAGGAACTTCACGGATCGCAGGGTAAGGTAGAAAAACTAATTTCAGAACTCAAACTTGCGCTGGGTCGACTTGAAGATGAGCAAGACGAATCCGACATTCGCCAACTTGCCTGGGCTGCAGTGGGAAACGCGGATTTATTTCTTACCCGTGATGAGAAGCTTCTTCGAAACCGAATCAAGCTGCAAGATTTGTCAGCTTTACGAATATGTCGTCCATCAGAACTTATTTCACAGATTGATTGCGAGGAAAGGCCGCCGCAGTATCAGAGGGCCCGATTGGCAGGCACACAAATTAATATTCAGCGAGAGTCGATTGTTGATGAGCTATCACTAGCGAACGCGTTTCAGAATAATCTGCGGTCTGAGCGTAAAACGCAATTTCTTGAACCGATTCGAAAATTGTTGGCTACGCCGAATGGCGGCATCGTCCATCTTGTTAAAGACGTTGGAAAAAATCCAATCGCGCTTAGCGCATGTGACACATCTTGCAAAGGGTTAACGCGAATACATCGCCTTAGGGTTTCCGCTTCAACTCTTTCGGGTTCGGTAGCTAGATACTTCGTCAATGAGATCGTTCGTTCTTCCTCAAGTGAATTAAGCAGCCTATGCGTTGTTGACGATCAATATTTGCAGCCAATAGTCGCGACGGCTCTACGAAAAGAAGGATTCATCGAGGAGCAAGGGCTTTGGCTAAAATGCTCATTAGTTGGAGCTATTTCCGCAAATAAAATTGTAGCGGCGATCAAGGGATTGGATCAGCCAATATTGCAACAATTAGAGCGCTCGGCACTAGACCGATTTGCAACGACTTTAGAGACTGCTGTCGAGACGGGAACAGTGGCTAATCTTCTTGCGGCTGAGCAAGCGATATGGCCTGGGACGATCGCCGATTTGGCCATCCCAGCTTTTATTTTGCCGATTAAGCCGGTCTGGGCGCAGCATCTATTTGATGAGGCGATTGCCAGCGAGCAACTCTTTGGAGCTAGACTCGACCTTGCACTAAATGACGAAGCGATTTATTACCGCTCGAGTAGAAATAACGGTGGATTGCGCACTCCTGCACGATTACTGTGGTACGTAAGCCAAGACTCGAAAATGCTTCCGACCGGTCAGATTCGTGCAATTTCTCATTGCACTGAAATTACCATTGGGCCGGCCAAGCAACTTTTTCGCCAATTTCGCCGTCTAGGAACATATGAGTGGAGAGATGTGCTTGAAACTGCAAAGGGGAATCATGACAATGATGTTATGGCGATTCGTTTTAGCAAAACACAAAAATTAGCTCATCCGGTGAGCTACTCCGCGTTGCAAGATCGCTTGAAATCGAATGGCGTCCGAACCCAATTGCAGTCACCAGTTGAAATTCCATCCGCACTCTTGATAGAACTAGCTTACGGAACGAATTGACCATGCCCGCAAGAAAAGTGATTTTATTGTCAGTAAGACCAGAGTTTGCCTCGCTTATACTCGACGGTTCAAAAACCGTGGAACTCCGGCGACAGCTACCCCGAGTCAATCCAGGCGATCTCATTGCGCTATATGTAAGTTCACCTGTAAAACAGCTTGTAGCGACCTTAGAGGTTGTTAGCGTGGAGACAGGAGCGCCGGGGAAGCTCTGGAGCGTCGTTTCGGCGCACGCTGGATTGTCGCGTAGAGAATACGACGACTATTTCGAGGGCGCAAAACGCGCGGTTGGTATTTTCTTGCGAAACGTTCGTCGTCGGCGATCACCGGTCTCACTAAACCGATTGCGAAGTCTAATCGATGGATTTACGCCCCCGCAAAGCTTTCGGTATCTTCGCGACCAAGAACGATTGGCGTTGGCAATATAACTTATGCCATTGAAGAGGCACTGTTCCGTCGGCGACATACGCAGGCAGCCTACTCAACCTTCGTGCCCGACTCCCGCATGATCTTCGCGTATTTGGCGATATCGGATTTCAATACCGCCGCGAACTGCTCCTGAGTGTTGCCGATCGGCTCGCCGCCCTGTTCGAGCAGCCGCTGTTTGACGTCGGCCTGCTGCAGAATTTTCACGATTTCCGTATTGAGCACATTAATCACTTCGCGCGGCGTACCCGCCGGCGCGAATACGCCCAGCCACGAAATCGACTCGTAGCCCGGTAGCGCTGCTTCGGCGACGGTGGGAATTTCCGGCGACGCGATCGAGCGTTTGGCCGAGGTTACGGCCAATGCACGCAGGCGGCCGGCTTTTACATGCTGCGAAGTTTCGAGCACGGTGGCGAACGAGAGCGGCACCTGGCCCGCGAGTAAATCGACGATCGCCGGGCCGCCACCTTTGTACGGGACGTGTGTGAGCTTGACGTGCGCCATGCTCTGGAACAATTCGGCGGCGACGTGCATCGAACCGCCCGCGCCCGACGACGAATAGTTGAGTGTTCCCGGCCGCGCCTTAGCGAGCGCGATCAACTCTTTCACGTTCTTCGCCGGCACCGACGGATGCACCAGCACGAACAGCGGCAAACCCGCCGCCTGTGTGACGGCAACGAAATCGCGCACCGGGTCGTACGGGAGCTTGGCGTACAGACTGATGTTGATGGCGTGCGTGCCGATGTTGCCCATCATGATGGTGTAACCGTCGGGCGCGGCTTTCGCCACGACCTCAGTGCCGATGATGCCGGCAGCGCCGCCGCGGTTATCGACGATGACCTGCTGACCGAACCGCTCGGACATTTTCATGGCGATGATGCGCGTGCCGATATCGGTACCGCCGCCCGGCGGAAAGGGCACGATGAAACGGATCGCCTTCACGGGGTAGTCGGCGCTGACCGCGTGTGGAGCGACAAGACCGGAAAACAAAGCGAAGGCAGCAACGGCGCCGCCGCGCAGGATAATGGACATGACGGATTCCCCGGTCACGCGCGAATTTCAAACACCGCATCAACCACGATAGGCACGTTGAAACGCAGCCCGCTCACTCCCATCACCGTGCGCACATGCTTGCCCGCATCGCCGAGCACTTCGAACATCAGGTCGGAGCAGCCGTCGAGCACTTTTGGGAATTCGTAAAAATCCGGCGCGGCGCTGATGTAACCGCACACGCGCACCGCCTTTGTCAGGCGCGACCAATCACCATTGCAAGCGGCTTTCACCTGGGCGAGCACGTTGATGCCGCACAGGCGCGCCGCGGCGTGCGCTTGTTGC
>JANYCE010000011.1 GCA_025360445.1 Betaproteobacteria bacterium | reverse complement strand
CACCGCATACCGTCCGTTGCTTCCATCTGTAAGTTTTGTCGGTCCGAATATTGTTCCGATTTGGAAAACACAAAGTGGCCGAACGGTACTCGGTTGGTGGGAACACGATGGACAACGTCATTTGCTCTGTGGCCTGAATGTCGTCGAAGAGCTGATTCGCTATACACACGGAGACCCCGACAAGGTTTTATCTTGTGCAGACAAAACGCTTTGGGGACACGGACACGAACGTCCGGCTTTTCTCTACGAGGATCATATTGTCCACGGGTATGAGATGTTTCCATGGGCTGATCAACTTGGTTACACTGTCGCGCGCCTTTTCGCGGAGTTGAGCAGACTGCCCCTGATCTGCACTTTGCCCCGAGGGGCACGCGGCGGGGTACTGTTAACCGGCGACGATGACGAAGCTTATTTGGAGAAATATCAGGATCAACTGCGGCTCATCGCAGATTTTCCTATTACCTACGCGATGCTTCCTAATACTCGCCATACAAGTGATACGTTAGCGCAGATGCCAAGCAATGTTGAGTTTGGCGTGCACATAGATGCCCTGAATGACCCGGGCAGTTATGACACGATCTGTCGAAGCCAGACAGAAGCGGTCGCCAAGCTGATCGGTCGTCCTCCTAAGATGGTTCGCAATCACGGCCATCTTAATCATGGATATTGGGGTCACTTAAGCGCTTGGGAAAGTTGTGGTTTGCGCTTTGACTTAAACATTCGCGGGCTAGACGGCACTTGTCCGACTGGATCCTATCTGCCATTTCGGGTTCGGCGCTCGGACGCAGAATGGTCCAGACATTTCAGTCTGTTTTCCACGTTTAGTGACAGCATGTATTACTTACAGGGGTGGTCCGAACGCAAACAGATCGCTATTATCAGCGCCCTTGCCCACGACATTGAGCGCCGGTTTCCTGGAATCGTGGTCCTCAATTTTCATCCTCAAAATTGTGCGGATGGCGTCCTCGTGCATGAAGCGATAATGAAGATCGCTCGGCGCCAAGATTGGATTGCACTTGGTGCCGATACGTATATAGATTGGCTAGAACGATTAGAAGGCATTCGTATGACATACGTCGATGGCCATCCGGTGATTACATCCGAAGGACGAATAGAAGACTTGGCTCTTTGGTGGCCATCGGCGGGCAACCAACACAAGCAAATCCTGCCGGATTTCTTCGGCTCTTTGCAGCTTTCGGCGCCCACTTGAAAGCTCTAAAACGCATAAACGGAAAGTTTAGTTAAATAATTGCGGTCTTACTTGCAACTCCATTTCCTATGAACTCTATTGCCATAACTTTGCAATGCAAAAACTGTTGTGGCGCTATGACGCACCACTCGAACGAGGCGTGGCGGTGTAACCAATGCGGTTTAGAAGCGCCGGGCTCGGCGTGCTATATTGATTTATCCGGCTCTATGACTCTAAATGCGACATCAGACCATTATTCTTTGCAATGGGGCGAATCTTTAAAGTTTTATGAGTTTATAAGTCGAAATGCGGCAGCGAAGAGCGCCATGGCATCGGCGAGTTTCGATTGGGCAGCGCTATTTCGCAATATAAAGGAGCGCGCCAAAGCGGCGGCTACGTACGTGTACGATGCCGCCTGTGGTTATGGAGGAATAGCCGGCGAACTGATAGATATCGCATCACGGCAAAATCTTATTTACGTTGGGGCGGATATTCACGAGTCGCTTATTACGATTCCGGGAAAGATTGAAGGCTTTGCCGATGCCGGATTTCTCCTTAGATGGGATATCTCCGAACCTTTACCGATCGCCGAATCCTTTGACTACGTAATATGCCGAAACGCAGTCCACCATACCCCTGACCCAGAGAAAACGTTTGCTTCTCTATGCGCAGTGCTTAAGCCAGGCGGCACTATCGCGATTTCAATTTACCGAAAAAAGGCCATATGCCGCGAAGTCTCCGACGACGTTCTCCGCGACGTAATAATGCAGATGCCACCGGCACAGGCATTCGAGGCATGCCGGGAATTCACCGTCCTTGGTAAAGCACTACAACAAATACGCCAGACTGTGCATATCCCCGAAGATTTGCCCTTGCTTGGCATCAAGAAAGGTAACTCGGATATCCAAGAATTTATCTATTACAATTTTCTTAAGTGCTTTTATAACTCCGATTTCGGGGAGCACTATTCGACTTTAGTGAATTTTGACTGGTACCATCCGCCGTTCGCGTTTCGCTACACTCCTGAGGAAGTTAAAGCCTGGTTCTTGACGAATGGGGTCGAGATCGTGGCGTTTGACACATCCGAGGCGCAGCACTTTGCGGTTGGCGTAAAGGCAACAAGTCCTGCCCACGTGTCAGAGGCGCAAAAAAGGTGACAACGTGTCAATTTAAATTCCTGTTGCTCAAGCATCTGCCTGCTTGCAACGCACTACTATCCACCCCCGTCATTCGACTATTTCGGACGCGTTATTGCCGATTTGCGCCAAACCTAAAATGAGCGAGTTAAGAAAAAGTATTCTGCCAAATTTCCTGATAATAGGCGCAGCCCGCTCCGGAACCACTACGCTTTACAAAATTCTCGCCGAGCATTCCCAAGTTTATTTGCCTGCGGAGAAGCGCCCCGAACCGCATTTTTTCATGCGCGACTTAGAGTATGCCAAAGGGCTTTCTTATTACTCCGAGCGCTATTTTTCGAAAGTAAAACAAGAAGAAGCTATCGGCGAGGCATCAACCTCATATATTTTTAGCGCTACTGCGGCCGCGCGGATTGCGCGCGATCTACCACGAATAAAATTGATTTTGATGCTTCGCCATCCTGTTGAACGTGCGTTTTCCAACTATTGGCATACGGTCAAGTCAGGACTTGAGACTTTGTCCTTCGAGCAGGCGGTCGCTCGCGAAAATGAGCGCTGCTTTAGCATTAAGGACTCTTCGATGCGAGAAAATCAGCCCTTTGCATATCTTGGCCGTAGTCTTTATTTCAAACAGCTATCGCACTATCTCGAATACTTTGCTATGAAACAGTTTCATATAATCTTATTCGACGACCTTACTCGCGAACCCGCGACCGTATTAGGCGACGTATGTCGTTTTCTCGATGTTAACCCTCAACTCTTAAGTACGGGCCTTGACCGGATCGAGAATGCATCCACTCCCCATGACGCTACGCTTGCTCCGAAAATGCGCACCCAGTTACTGGATTTTTTTGCGCACGACGTCGCCCAACTAGAATCACTCTTGAAGCGTGATCTGTCCAATTGGAAGCGCTAGTTTGAGTCGCACCTTTCATACGGCTAAATTCGAAGCACTCAACCACAATGTCCAATCGCGCAACTCTTATCAGTGAACCACGCAACGCTTGGTCGAGCTGGGACGGGCATCCGTGGAATCATCCTTGGTTGACGCATCAAAATCTACGCGCCATGCGAGAGTTCAGCACTTCGATCTGGCGGCAAGCCAGCTTAGCGCGCCACGGATACTCAAAGTGGCTGCGAGTCTGGCCACCGTATAGAAAATTGCGTTACGGTTTCGTCGGCAATATCGCCAATAATCTTTATCTCCGCGCAGCACCTTTGAGGCGTGCCGGACTCGACATCAGCATTTTTTTACATCCTCAAGATACTTATGTTATGGGACGCCCGGGGTGGGAAGAATTTAATGGGGACGTGCCCGCAGGTATTACTGACGCGATCGAACTGGAGAAGCATGGCGTTCGTCTCCCCCACGTTCCAGCAGTGTATCAACACACTGTAATTTCGGATTGGCATTTGCGAAAACCGGCAGAATTTCCTCGGTTCGTCACATCTGAAGACCTACTCAAATGGCCATCCTATCTAACGTTTTTACCAACTCTTGAGGCACTGCAAGCGATGGATGGCTTGCTGACCACCCAAGCGCCTTATCTCGCCTATTTGGCGCATCGTCCTTATATGGCAGTACAGTCAGGGGGTGAGTTGTGGTACGAATGCTCTCGCGACGATATCCTTGGTCGGTTGCAGCGGCGCGCATTTAATTCCGCGAACGCGCTGCTTGTTACAAACCCTTGGAGTTTTGCGCATGCTCGGCGTTTTAGGATGAAACACTTAGTTTATTTGCCTTTGATCCTCGATGAACAAGTTTACTGCCCAGGTGTATCGAACTATCGCGACGAGTGGAGAAAAACGAGCAATGGGACCTTCTTCGTCATTTCAACAGCGCGAATGGATGATTTTTACAAAGGCTCAGACATCGCAATTAAAGGATTCGCTGCACTGAGTCGATTGCTTCCGGGTGCGCGACTCGTATTAATGGGATGGGGAGAAAATCAAGATACCTGCCTCGAACGTCTTAAGGAATATGGGATCGCAGAAAAGACGATATTGCTTCCGATCGCCGGAAAACAGCGTTTGATCCAGTATTTGCGCGCGGCAGATTGTCTGCTCGACCAGTTTGTTCTGGGATACTACGGCGCTACAGCTTTGGAGGCGATGGCGTGCGGGCTCCCGGTCGTCATGCGATTAGAGCATGCTCAATATGACGGAATGTGTTTAACGGGCGCCCCTCCTGTGCTTAATGCTTCAACAACTGATCAAATTTGTAATGCGCTATTAAAGTTAGCAAGGGATCCTAATCAACGCAACGCCAGCGCATCGGCTCATCGCGACTGGTTTTTGGCCAACCACGGCTCCGAGCGCTGGAAGGAAGTTTATTCAGATATGCTTCAGGCGACGGCGGTGGGGTACCAATTTAATTTCACCGAATCGCCACTCTGCGCTCCATTGAGCAACGAAGAAAAGGCTTACCATGCTGAAGAGCTGGCAAATGCGCCGATCTTTCCCAACTACAGGTAGGCTTGGCACTGACGTGTCGAGTTTTTCTTTGTGTCGAAACACGATTACGAATTTACAATGAATATCACCGAACCTCAGTTCGACGACGAAGAAATTAAGCTGCTCAAGCAATGCTTGGATTCGCATTGGGTGACCCAAGGGCCGTTAACCGCCGAATTTGAGCGCTTATTCTCTGCTCGCCATAAGGTTAAACACAGCCTTGCCACTACTTCATGCACAGCAGCATTGCATCTCGCAACGTTAGCGCTAGTGCTTAAGCCCGGTGATGAAGTTATAGTCCCGGCATTCACCTGGGTGACGTCTGCGCATTGCGCCGAATATGCGGGCGCCAAAGCGGTGTTTGCCGATGTCGAGTTTGAAACGTTTAATCTCGATCCGGCTGCGTTAGAGGCTGCGATTACGCCGCGCACGCGGGCTATTGTGGCAGTCCATCTGTTTGGCTTGCCGGCGAAAATGGATGAGATACTGATGATTGCCGGGCGGCACGGTCTTGCGGTTATAGAGGATGCCGCCTGCGCTGTAGGCACAACTTACAACAACGTTCCCGTCGGCGGAATCGGCGACCTTGGCTGTTTTTCCTTTCATCCGCGCAAGGTCATTACTACTGGCGAAGGCGGCATGGTTACGACCAACCGTCCCGATCTTGCAGAGCGTGTCAAAAGCCTGCGCAATCACGGCTCAACCGGCCCCGCGCCGGGCGATGATCCGACCAAGCCTTATACGATGAGCACGTTCAATCGTCTTGGATTTAATTTGAGACTGTCGGACATCCAGGCCGCGGTAGGTGTCGCGCAGATGGCCAAGCTTGATCGCCTGCTCGCCGAGCGTAGAAAGCTGGCCGGCCAGTACCACAAGTTGCTGGCTGAA
Source organism: Betaproteobacteria bacterium (assembly GCA_025360445.1). GTDB lineage: Bacteria > Pseudomonadota > Gammaproteobacteria > Burkholderiales > SG8-41 > PALSA-1004. Next base: position 6,295 of record JANYCE010000011.1, on the reverse strand, counting down.
GTCCCGGAAATCTCGCTGCCCGTTGCCCCGGATGGATTTGGCCATTCCTACCAGTCTTATGTGATCAGGCTGGTTGAGGGGGGTCGCACGAGGCGAAACAAGGTAATGGACGTGCTCGCCGACTCAAAAATCCAGACTCGTCCCGGTACACACGCGGTTCACCGGCTTGGCTATTACAAACAGAAATACGGCCTGCACGAAGACCAGTTCCCGATCGCAAAAGCGTGCGAGGAAACGACGATTACGCTACCCATATTTCCCGGCATGACACAACAACAGCAGCAGTTGGTCGTTACATCGCTGAAAAAAGCCCTTTCCCGATGAGCGAAATTGGACTCCCGCCCGAAATCGGGAGTTGGCTAGACTCGTTCAGAAAAAAGCACGGCCGGGCACCTCGCGTATTGCACATCGGCAATATTGCGAACAATGCTTACAACAATGCCAAGATGCTGAACAAAGCGGGGGTGGATTGCGATGTCATCTGCTATGACTATTACCACATCATGGGATGCCCCGAGTGGGAAGATGCAGACTATGAAGGTGAAATAAAAGACCAGCAATTTCCTGACTGGAAGAGCGTTAACCTCAATGGATTTGTAAGACCTCGTTGGTTTGCGCAGGGGCCGAGCACTCTCTGCATTGATTACCTGATCGCAAAAGGCGATGGCGATCGCAGAGGCGCAGAATCTTTGTGGACAAAATTGGGCCGCCCTGACCCAGGCCCGTTGAAAAAACGCGCATTCTGGGAACGTACTGCGTCTTTGAAAGAGCGCCTACAAAATTTTCAGAAGCCCGTTCAATCACGCATCGAAGCCTGGCGCTATCGTTGGTACCCGTTCGGCTCCTTGCTGTACCACCTCAATAAGATAACTGAGGAAGTTCTTAGCATCGCAATATTGCTTATCTTAATGCCTGTCATTGTGGCGATTAGGCTTCGCGTCCTTGTTAGGTCAGCCATCATCGACTTCCGCTATGGCGTCCTTCTCAAAACGAGAGCAAATACTGTAGAGAACGAAGCACAACTTCCCACCAAGGATCAGAATTTTAGCGCCTCAGCGACCCAGCTTATTCGCGCTTTTTCCGAGAGATTCCCCGACCGCGCCGATCAGCTAACTCTGCAGGATCTGGAACACTATCGCCACTATATTTCTCGCTGGGAAGCTCTATTCGAGCGCTACGATGTCATCCAGGCGTATTCCACCGATACAGTGCTGCCCCTCGTGGCCAACAAGCGGCCATATATCGGCTTCGAACACGGCACCCTGAGGATCGTGCTGACCGAGCAGGGTTTCGTCTGGAGACTCGCGCTGTTGGGGTACAACCGGGCAGACCACGTTTTCATTACCAATGGCGACTCGCTGGAGTACGCCGAGGAAATCGGCATCGAGCGCTACACGCCGATGCTGCATCCGATACAGGAAGAACGAGTCCGTTCTGTGGAAGGTAATTACCGCGAGCTTCATGAGACGCTTGGAGTCAAACATATTTTCTTGTGCACGTTGCGCCATGATTGGAAGATCAAAGGCACCGATAAATACATCCGCGCCTTGCCAAAGCTCAAGGAATTGCTCGGTGCAAGCCAATTCGTCGTGCTGATGACGACCTGGGGCGCGCAGGTTGACGAAAGCAAGCAATTGGCGAGCGACCTTGGGGTGGGGCATTTGATAAAGTGGATTACTCCGCTTCCCAAGGTAAAATTGATCAGAATGCAGAAGGCCGTCGACGTGCTATTCGACCAGATAGCGCTGCCCCACTTCGGCGCAACGGCGCCGGAGGCAATAGCCAGCGGAGTGCCGGTTATCATGTCGTACGAGCCCAAGTCGACCGAGTGGATCATTCCGGAACCGGCGCCGATACTGTCCGCGTGGACCGTCGAAGAGATCGTCGCAAACGTCAAGCTTGCGATCGACCCCCAATGGCTTGCCGAATACCGCTTGCGCGGCGCGGCATGGATTGACAAGTACCACAATGATCAGGTTATCCTCCGGCGTCATCTGGACGTATATCGAAGTCTGCTCCCGGCATCCTGATTGTTACCTTTAAAAAAACGGAACGCGAAATGAACGATTCTCAAGAACTGAAGCAGCGCTACGAAACATTTGCCAAAACCCTTGACTACAAAACTACTGCCTCGGATTTTCAATTGCGCGAGCTGGAAATCGATACGGCTTCGAGCTGCATGCGTGACGGCCAGCGAATCCTCGACGTCGGATGCGGGTTGGGTTATGCCGCTATCCAGTACGCAAGCCGCTTTGCCGTAGAGGCCTTCGGCATCGATTACGCCGAGAATATGATTGCCGGCGCCAAACAACTGCTTAAAGAGAAACCGCCGGCCCTTAAGGGAACGGTCGATTTTAGGCATGCGTCGGTCGTCGAGCTGCCTTTTTCGGACAATCATTTCGACGTGGTGACGAGTTCGCGCTGCCTGATGGCATTGCTCGATTGGGAACTTCAGAAAAAAGCGCTCGTCGAGATCAACCGGATACTCAAGCCGGGCGGCGCGCTGGTTCTAATGGAGGGCACGTTCGAGGGTCTCGAAAAACTGAATGACGCGCGCGGCGAATTTGGGCTTGAAGCGATAGCGCCGGACGGCAGGGACCGTCTCATCACACTCAAGTTTCACGAATCAGAGCTTACCGAGTTCTGCCGCCCTTACTACAAGCTCGAACGGGTTCAGCGCTTTGGCATGTACTACTTTTTGACGCGCGTGGTGCAGCCCTTATTGGTAGCGCCCGACAAACCGCGATACGACCATAAGCTCAACGAGATTGCGCGTGAGATTGCACGGGTGTTTCCCGATTTCGAAGGCATGGGCCATCTCGTTGCTTTCGTTTTCAAAAAGCCCGCCCAGGTCATCGAGAAATGATTTGTCTCACATTTGATACCGACTGGATGACGCAGGAAACGCTTGCGCGTTTTCTTGCCGAATACCCGATCCCGGGCAAGGCTACGATTTTCGTGCATGCCGATTTTCCCGATCTGGAAAACACGCAACACGAAATATGCCCCCATCCTTTCATCGACAACCTTGCGACGTGGCAGGATGCACTGAAAAAAGTAACGCGTAACTTGCGCGGCTCGCCGAAAGGCGTCAGACCACATTCCTGCGTTTTTTCCCACATGGTGGGCATTGATCTCGGCCTGATTGGTTACAGGTACGTTTCGCAAGCCCACGCCATGTTTGAGACTGACCTGGTTCCGTTCCGTCATCCATGGGGCATATGGGAACTGCCGATTTACTACATGGACAATATGGACTTCTGGATGGCCAAAAACTGGCCGCAAGACAAACACATTCCTTTTTCCCGCTCGGTGATCGACAACGCCATCAATGGCGAGTCGCTGTTTGTTTTCGATTTCCATCCTTTACACATCGCACTGAACACGCGTAATCACGAAGACTACGGTTCGGTGAAAAACAAAATCGCATCCGATGGAGTTTCTCCATTCGACCTGCGTTTTCCCGGCAATGGCGTACAGGAATTTTTCAAGGAACTTTGCCTTCAGATGTCGCGTGCAAACCAGCGGTCTTACACCTGCTCTGAAGCTCTCGCACACTTCGGTTGCAGTTGAATTCATGCCGATCACGTCCCCGATGAAAATTCGTCGGGCACCGGTCGCGTCGTGAACGGGTACTCGAGGCGATTGAAATGCTGAAGGTATTACATGGCCCGGTCAACGTGGGCAATCAACCGTGGGTCTTGTCACGGCATGAGCGTTCATTCGGCGTCCAGAGCGATCTCATCGTCAATTACAACACCTGGCTGGGCTATTCGTTTGACCGGTGCCTCAGCCCGCCCTCCGGAAAATCCCCTCAACACGCGTTAAAACGGTTGCTGTTCGGCGTCGCATCGCCATTTCGTTACGATGTCCTGCATTATTATTTCGGCTTGTCTTTCCTGTGCTGGAATGACTACGGCGGCAGAAATCCTCTGTGGTTCGCCGATCTCAAGCTTGCGAAGCGACTCGGCCGGAAGGTGTTCATGACATTGCAAGGATGCGACGCGCGCATCAGCAGCCATTCCGCAGACCGCAATGCAGTTACTCCCTGCGCGCTTGGCGAATGCGACTCGGCGCCGGCGTGCCGCGCGCAGATCGACATGCAAAGACGATATCTGATCGATAAGATTCTGCCGCTGGTCGACCGCGTGTTCGTGCTCAACCCTGAGCTTGCGCATTACGTGCCGGGTGCTGTGTTCATGCCATATGCAAGCGTTGACATTGAGGCGTTTGAACCCGTGTGGCCGAAAACCACCGGGCCCGCAGTGATCGTGCATGCCCCTAGTGACCCGAGCATCAAAGGCAGCCGCTATATCGTCGATGCCGTCGAGCGGCTCAAGCAGCGCTTTCCGATCGACTTCATTCAGGTTAAAGGCCTCCCGCACGCCGAGGCTATGCAAATTTACCGCAAAGCAGATTTGGTCATCGACCAGGTTCTGACGGGCTGGTATGGCGGGTTCGCCGTGGAGGCGATGGCGATGGGCAAACCGGTGGCATGTTATCTGCGTCGCGACGACTTCAAATTTGTTCCTCCGCGAATGGCCACCGAACTGCCTTTTCTGCATCTAGCGCTGGCTACGCTGGAAGACGATCTCGCGGCCATTCTGGTGCAACGCGAGCGCTTGCCCGAGTGGGGGCGGCAGTCGCGGGCTTTCGTTATGCGATGGCACCATCCGCGGCGTATCGCGCGCGCCATGGTCGATGCCTATCGTCACCCCGAGTCTGTGATCGACTTTGGGCACCCGGATGCGATGCCGGACAACCCTCTGTCAAGCGCTGACTTGCATTAACCGGCACCAGTCATTATGTGCGGCATAGCCGGTATTCTCCATTGGGGCCAATTTGCCGATGCTGCGGGGCGGAGCCGGGCGATGGCGCAATCGATCCGACATCGCGGTCCGGATGACGAAGGTTATTGGAGTGACTCTGATATCGCACTCGGCTTCGTGCGCCTGACTATCCTCGATCTCGCCGGGGGCGCGCAACCGATGTCCAACGAAAACGGTCGGGTGTGGGTAGTTTTTAACGGCGAAATTTATAACCACCGCGAACTTCGCCGTGAGCTCGAAAGCTGCGGACATCGTTTCAAGACAGATCATTCGGATACCGAGGTTCTGGTCCACGGCTGGGAGCAGTGGGGAGAAAATCTGCCCTCAAAGCTTAACGGCATGTTTGCTTTTGCGATCTGGGACGCTCCAAGACAAACCCTGTTCCTGGCGCGAGACCGCTACGGGATCAAGCCGCTGTATATCGCCACACAAGGCGAAACGATTCTGTTTGGCTCCGAGATCCGCGCGATTCACGCCAGCGGCCTGGTCGAGCGGCGCGAAGATTGCGATGGCGTGCTCGAATACTTATCGCAACAGAACCTGTGGCGCGAAAACACCATGTTCGCCGGGGTCGATGCCTTTCCTGCCGCGACCTGGGAGCTGATTACACCGGCGAGTCGCAAACGCCAGCGCTATTGGGATTACGCTTTTACGCGGTCGAGCAAACTCAAATTGTCAGAAGCCGCTGAAGCGCATCGCGCGATCCTGTCCCGCGTGGTGGAGCGGCAGACCGCCGCCGATGTCCCGGTCATGAGCTATTTGTCCGGCGGCATCGACTCCTCTGCGCTGACGGCCGCCGCCTTTCGCAAGTACCCTGAAATTCGTGCTTACTCCTGCTTGTTTGACCTGTCCGGTGTCGGTGACGACCGCAGCGTTGACGAGCGTGAAGACTCCCGCGCCGTGGCACGCTTTCTTGGCATCGCGCATACGGAACTCGAACTCGCGCCTGACTCTTTGGCGTCATGTCTCGACCAAACCATAACGGCGCTTGAAACACCGCGCATGGGCATGGCCTACGTGAATTACCTGATTGCGCAGCGCGTAGCTCGCGACAGCAAGGTCGTGCTATCGGGAACCGGTGGTGACGAGATTCATGGCGGCTACCTGTACCGCTACCAGGCGATCATGCCGCCGACGAGCTTACCGCTACTCTCGCGCGCCAGATTTCGGCGCATGATCAATTTGCTTAGACGCAGCAGCGCAGCAGCGCAACCGGCCAACATTTACCGCGATATGCTTAATTTCCCGTTGCACCGCGATAATCTTCACAACGTGCTTACGCCGGAATTTTTGTCCCGCGTGATTGGGTACGATGCAAGGGATTCGATCGACCGCATGCTGCTCGAATGCCCATACAAAAATGAGCTCGACCGTGTCATGTACGTGGATGCCCGCACATACCTGCACGGGCTGCTGGTCCTGGAAGACAAGCTTACCATGGCGCACTCGATCGAGACGCGCGTTCC
>JANYCE010000421.1 GCA_025360445.1 Betaproteobacteria bacterium | reverse complement strand
CGCTATTTTTTTACGCCGACGTGTGGTTCGAGGAGCAAATCGATGTGCGCGGCAAACCGCGGGCCTATCTTGACGTGGCGACCCGCTTCGCATTGCTTGCCGGTGGCCACCAGACCATGCTGGTCAGGGAATGATATCTGCACTCCGGACAATTGGGGATCACGCAATAAGTTCGCGACGACTTTCAGGTGCAGCGCACTCTCACGTCGGCGGCTCACAGCCGGTTGACACTGGACTCGCGGTTCACATGCGCCATTTACGCCGGTTGCGCCAGCGCTCATTTTCGCAAGTGGCCTGCACGTAAACATGTTGCGCGCCTTCATCAGAAATTTCGCGCGCGGAAGCCGTAAGAGCCGCGATCGCGCCGCGGAGCCGGCAAACAAGCCGCTACACCTGCACATCGGCGGGAAGATCGCGCATCCTGACTGGAAAATTCTAAACCTAAAAGCTGGGCCCGGCGTGGACTTTGTCGGCCACTGCGCGGATTTGTCAATCTTTGATGACGGCAGCGTGGCAGAAATTTATGCCTCTCACGTGATCGAGCACCTGAGTTACAAACACGAAGTGCCGCTCGCGTTGAGCGAATTCAATCGGGTGCTGGCGGTGGGCGGCCAAGTGCGCATCGGCGTGCCGGATTTGCCGACGCTGTGTGAACTGTATCTGGACGCGGCGCTCAATGCCCGGGACCGCTATGACGTCACGCGCATGATATTCGGCGGCCAGCTCAATGCCGCCGACTTTCATTACGCTGGATTCGATGAAGAATCTCTGACCTCTCGCCTGCATCAGGCGGGGTTCGTCGACGTCGAGCGCGTCAGCAATTTCGGACTGTTTGACGACACCAGCAACTACGTTTTCAACGGAAGACCGATCAGCCTGAATCTGCGCGCGCGAAAAAGCGCCGCGGGCGAACCGGTTCCGCGACGTTAATACCTCCATTTAGGGGCGCTTTTTTGGGCCGGCTGCGTTATGCCGTCAACGTACAGCCGTAAATTGCGCTCGAGAAGAACCGACGGCGACAGTAAAATGCAGTCGGCGGCTGACCATTCTTTGAGCAGCGCAATCATGGCCGAAACATTCGATTGACCGTTGCCAATAAACCGGTCGGCGCGGGTCGCGAGGTAAGTGTCCTGCATGATTTCGAGTCCCAGCCTGACCGCATCGGCCGACTTCGAATAATGGATGCCGGTATCGTCGCCCGTGCGCTGGCAGTCGGTGAAAATGACGCGATTGCCGTAGGCGGTTTTAAAAACGGACAGCCACCGAGCATCGTCAGTCAGCAGGAATATGCGCGACATGGGTTCAAGGGTTTCTTCGAGTAAATGCAGATAACGCCGGTTTATTTCGGCCGTAGTTCCCATTTCGGTCTGCTTGTCGGAACCGCGCAAATGCACGGCGACCGTGCGGCCATTCGCCAAATGGCGTCTGAAAAAATCGTCTATGGCGGCGACTATGCTGGCGCGCGGGCATAGATACTTTTTCGCGAGATGGCGATAGACGTGCTCGATCGATTTGCCGTGTAGCGGATGCTGCGGCGGAATCCATGGCAACAGGTCGACGGCGCCAATATAGAAGTCGCTGACTGCAATGGTCTCGCGACGATTGAGATAATGCAGTGCGGCCAACCGCGAGTCTTGGCCATGCCATTTTGCGTGGTTTTCGAGCCACAACTTGTCTTTCGACCATTTGCTCGGAAAAAAATCGGGATCTTCTAGCGCGTACAAATCCTCGATGGAATATTCCGAAACCGGCTCAAAATAAAACTCGAACGCATCGCGGTTCGAGGCGTCGGTAAATCGGCTATTGGATCCCCAATGCACCACTGGTATGCGCCGCGTGATCTCCGCGAGCAGTAAAGCGCCCAAAACATGATTTACATCGGACCAGAACCCATAGCCCCATGCCTTAATCAGTAAAAAACGTTCGCTGTGCATTGACGCGGGTTGCGGCGAAGCGGCAGTCAGGCGTTCGACGTGAGCGAGATTTTCGCTGGCATGGCGAAATGCCGGATCTGCGGCGCAGGCCTGCTCGAAAGCAGTCACGGCTGATTCGTACAAGCCCAACTGCGCGGCAATGACGCCGGTAAGATTGAGTGCGACAGCATTCGAGGGCGCGCGGGCTAAGATCTGGCGGCAACAAACGTCCGCTGCCGCCAGATTGGCTTTGGCGAGATAATCCGCCGCTGCCCGCTGAAAGCTTTCCATTTCCTGCAAACTCATTCAGCCCATGATCCTTTAACCGGTGATCCGGCCCCACCCCACGCAATGATAATCGCCGATTCAGGCGTTGACCCGCGTGCGGACCGCGGCTGATTTCATCCTAGCATGCCGTCTTCGATTTCGTCAGAGCGTAATGATTCAGTTCGACTTGTTGTGGTTTTGTAAGGCTAAGCGAAACGCGCAAACCAGCTACAATTCTTCTTTTTGTTGCCGCTTCCGATCATGGGC
>JANYCE010000399.1 GCA_025360445.1 Betaproteobacteria bacterium | reverse complement strand
AACCGCCCGACTGCCGCTGCGGAGCCGAAAGGTCCGATTACGCCCGGGCCGTGCCAGCCACGCTTGCGTGCTTCCGGATAATCAAGCCCGAGTCCCACCCTCGTTGTTACCTCGCAGCCAGCCGCGATCGCCACCAGCAAGTCACGGCCCGACAAGCCATCCCGCTCTGCGATGGCGAGCGCGGGCGGAATAACTTCAGGCGTGACATGCGTAAGGGTTGAGCGGTGGATGTCGCACATCGTGACCGCAGTAATCAGATAGCCGTTGAGCATCGTCGCGCCCGCCAGCGATAGCCGGTCGCCGCCAATGACACTGCTTTCATTCGACTGCGCGAGTCCCGCTGCGAGTGCTGCGAGCTGATGTGTTTCTTCACCTTGATGCCCGGCGATCGCGCACGCCAGCGTATCAAGCAGGATGTTCTTGCAATATTCGCGGGTACGCTGCGGGATGTCTTCGTATTTAAGCGCGGACGCAAACTGCGCCAGCACCGCGGTGGTTTCACCTGCCATTGCAACCTCCTCCATTGTTCGCGGGACCATGATAAAACCAGCTACGTTAAATGAAAATTTGAAAATTCTGCTGCTAAAGATTTAGAAAAACGTGGAGCACTTGCGAAACCGCTTAAATTCTTGTGGCTCTTGCAAAGTTAAATTGATTGTTCGACCTTTTCGTTTCCGTTGCGGCACTCGCGTCCCTGGCGGCGCCCTTTTTTAGAACATTTACTCCGGCTTAAGCCCTGCGCGCTTAATGATCGCGGCATAGCGAGCGGTTTCATTGCGCACCAGCGCTGCCAGTTCGTCGGGCGTGCCGAGCCACGGTTCTACACCGGCTGACGCCAGGCGTTCGCGGAAATCCGGTGCGGCCATTGTCCTCGTTACCTCACGATTGAGGCGCGTGATGATGTCGCGCGGTGTCGCTGCCGGCGCGAACATGCCAAACCAGATCGGCATGACGAAATTGTCGACGCCGGCTTCCTTCGCGGTCGGCACGTCGGGCAGCGTAGGCGCGCGGCGATCGGAGAGCACCGCGAGCGCGCGGACTTTGCCGGCGCGGATTTGCGTCAGCGCGGACGCGACGGCCACGACCACTTCATCGACTTCGCCGCCGATCAGCGAAAAAACAGCGACCGACGCGCCTTTATACGGCACGTGTACGAGATTGATCTTCTCCAGGCTCATCAGGAGTTCGTTGGCGAGATGGTTGGTCGTGCCCGCGCCGCCCGATCCGTAATTCAATTTGCCGGGATTGGCGCGCGCGAGCGCGATGAACTCTTTAAGCGTCCTAGCCTGCACCGAGGGATTCACGATGAGCACGTTGGGAATTTCGGCGAGCCGCGCGATCGGGGCGAAATCTTTCGCGGCGTCGTAATCGAGCCTCGCATACAGCGATGGACTGACCGCAATGGCGGAGGATGTCACGAGCAGCGTGTAGCCATCGGGCGGGGCTTTCGCCGCCAGCGCAAGGCCCAAATTACCGCCGGCCCCGGGGCGATTGTCGGGTATCAGGTTCGCACCCATCTGCTCGCCGAGTTTTTGGGCAACGGCGCGACCGAGAATGTCGCTCGGGCCGCCGATCGGAAACGGCATGACGACTCGGATCGGCTTGTTCGGATAGGTCTGCGCACAGGCAACGTTCGCAGCAAGCGCAATCAAAAGCGGCGCAACGCTGGCGTGTAACAATCTTGACGGCGTAAACATTGTTCCTCCACAGCGCGCGATTCGGTCGATCGCGACGGCGAGCCGGCAGTTTAACGTATCGCCAAGTGGCTTCCAACGCGGCGAGCTGCGCGGGGCTGCTAAACTCGCGGTCTCCCAGGCTTTAGACGTGAAGGAACCCCGCCATGAAAATTACCAAAGTCGAAACGATCGTTGTCACGATGCCGATGATCATCGAGGGCAGCGTGATGCCCGTGCAGGGCGGCAAGCCGCGCACCAGCATGGACACGCTGCTTGTGCGCATCGATACCGATGAAGGCGTCACCGGCTGGGGCGAGGGCTTTGGCCACCGCATTTTCACCGCGACCAAGGCCGCACTCGATTCGTTCATCGGCCCGATGTGCATCGGGCGTGATCCGACCCACATCAGCGCGCTGGTCGAAGAACTACAGCGCAATCTGGGCGGCGTCGGCCGCAATGGCCCTGCGATGTATGCGTTGTCGGCGATTGACATCGCGTTGTGGGACATCGCCGGCAAAATGGCGGGGCTGCCTCTGTATCGCCTGCTCGGCGGTGCCGCGCGCGAGGAGTTGCCCGCGTACGCGAGCCTGTTGCGTTACGGCGAACCCGCGGCGGTTACGCACTATGTAGAGCGCGCGTTGAAGCGCGGTTACCGCCACATCAAGCTGCACGAAATTACTGTAGCGCCGATCAAGGCCGCGCGGGTTGCCGCCGGTCCTGATGTTCCGATCATGATCGACTGCAACTGCCCGTGGACGATAGACGAAGCGATCGCTATGGCGCGCACGCTCAAGGAGTTCAACCCGCATTGGCTCGAAGAACCGATTTGGCCGCCGGAAGACCACGCGGGTCTCGCGCGCGTGCGCACGCAGGGCGGGCTGCCAACGGCGGCCGGCGAAAACGCGATGCTGCCCGAATTTAAAAGCATGTTCGAGCGTGCGGCGCTTTCATACGCACAACCGAGCGTCACCAAAGTAGGCGGCGTCACGATGATGCGCAAAGTGATGGCGCTCGCCGATGCCTATGGCGTGCCCGTCGTGCCGCATTCCGCGTACTTCGGTCCCGGCCTGCTTGCGTCGATTCATTGCATCGCGGCCATGGCTGGCGACAGCCTGGTCGAACGCTATGACGCCGATTTTGCGGAAAACATTCTGCACGACGCGATTAATCCGCGCAGCAACGGCTGCATCGCAGTGCCCCAGGGCCCGGGCCTCGGCGTTGATCCGGATCCGGCGTTGATCAAGAAACTACGCACAAAATAAAACGGCACATGCATAGCGCCGATGCAAGGGAACCGTGCCCTGCATTCGCACTCATTATGAAGATGCCGCTTTCGCCAACTAACTTCCGACAATACTTGCTCAATGCGCGGGCGCTTGCACTCGCGGTGCTCGCCGGCTGCGCGACCGAACCGATTGATTACTCAACGACGCGCAACAGCTGGCAAGGCGCGCCCTATGAAACCGTGGTGGCGCAGTGGGGCGCACCCGCGAACAGCACGGTGCTTGCCGATGGACGTTACGTGTACAGCTGGCTTTCACAGGCGGGCGGCAGCGGCGGCGGTGGCGGGTGGTATCCATCGATCGGCATCTTCGGCGGCAGCGGGGGTGTCGGCGTCGGCGTCGGTGTCGGTGTCGGTGTCGGTGTCGGTGTCGGCACCGGCATAAGTCTCGGGCAGGGCGGCGGCGACTTCGTGCGTTGTGAGCGCACCCTTTATTTTAAAGAAGGCCGCGTCGTCGAGCAGACCTGGTTTGGTAATCCCCGTTACTGCAGTACCTTCCAGCGGCACACCTAAAGCGCTCTACCGGCTACGCGCTGCGCGCCTGCTCCGCTTAATCCTGAGGCGGAATTTTCTCGTCGCGCACGAGCCTGGTCCAGCGCGCCACCTCGGACGCGAGAAAGTTTTGCGCCTCGCGCGCCGACGTTGCGCGAGCCTCGGCGCCGAGCGCAAGAAGTTTCCCGGTGACGTCCGGGCGGCTCAGAATTTCGCTCACAGTTGCATTAAGTCTGGTGACCAGCGCGGCCTGCATGTTCTTTGGCGCGGCCACCGCGTACCAGGCGAGCACGTCGAAGCCCGGCGCTACGGTTTCGGCTATCGTTGGCACGTCGGGCCACAGCACAAAGCGTTTTTTGGTCGTGACGGCCAGCGCGCGCAGCCGACCTGTATCGACGTAGCTGGTCGAGCCACCCGCTGTCGTGAAGAGCACCGGTATATCGTTCGCCAGCAACGCGACCGGCCCTGCATTGCCGCCCTTGTAAGGGATGTGATTTAGCTTGACGCCGGTGCGCGCCTCGAACAGCACGGCGGCAAGATGCATGCCGCTGCCGATGCCGCCCGAACCGTAATTAATTTGCCCGGGGGACGCGCGGGCGCGCTGCACGAGTTCCTGAATCGTTTTAGCGGCAAACGCCGGATTTGCGAGCACGACCATCGGATTGCTCGCGACCATCGAAAGCATGGTGAAATCCTTGACTGGATCGTAGGGTAACGATCGATAGAGGCCGGGCGAAGTCGCATGGCCCGACGCCATCAGAAACAGCGTGTACCCGTCGGCATCGCTCCTGGCCACGATGGTCGCGCCCGTGGTGCCGCCGGCGCCAGGACGGCCATCAACGATGACTTGCTGGCCGAGGACCTCGGTCATGTGCGCGGCGAGCAATCGCGCGGTGATGTCGACGCTGCCGCCGGAAATAAAACCATGCACCATGCGAATCGGGCGGGTCGGCCACTTGTCGGGGTTCTGCGCGAGCGACTCGGCAACGCAAAGGACAAACGTCAAGCCGGCAGCCAACACGCAAGTCGATTTACGCTTAAGCAACCTGAGATAACCAGCAGGTCCTGGCGACGAACAAGGCAAGGCCGAATAAGCGCAGCGCATTCTGCCGGAACATCGGCAAAGGCAAACCTCGCGAGCGGCGGATTGCGCGTTGCTTATCCGCCCGGCGGTGTTGCGTCGCGATGCGCGCTTCACGCAAATTTCTCCGGCATCGGGCCTTTTTCGACGCGCTGATACTTATACCCTGCCTCGTGCATGATCCGTTCGCGAGAAGCGAGAATGTCGTCGCGTAGTCGGGCGAGTTTGTCCGCCGGGTAAACGAGCTTGCCGCCGCGCTTCACGAACTTGCCCGCGATCAGCACGCTGTCAACATCGGCGGCTTCCGCATACAACACGATCGCGTGGGCCGGGTCGCCGCCGGGCATCGATGCAAAAAGATTCATCCCTCGCGTGTCGAATAGTACGAGGTCGGCCTGTTTGCCGGGTGTGATGGAGCCGATTTTGTGCTCGAGCTTCAGCGCTTTCGCCCCGCCCATTGTTGCCCAGTACAGTGCGTCATGCGTCTGGGTTGAATGCTGGGTACTGGCCGGCCATTGGCCGAGCGCATACAGGCTGCGATTGTCGAGTTCGCGCTGATGATGGAACGCATGGCGCATCACCCACAGCATCGAACTGTTGAAGTAAGGGTCGCAATCCGAGCCGATCGAAGGCATCGCGCCGAACTTCGCCATGCGCCCTATCATTGCGGGTTGCTCATAGTTGAGCATCTCGGTGAAGCACGTGGCGGTGATGGTGCAGCCGGCGTCGAGCACGATTTTCAATTCGTCTTCGGCGAAGCAGTTGCCGTGCGCGATGTTATGGTCCGGCCCGAGCAAGCCGTCGCGGGCCAGGCGCGGATAGCCGTCTTCGACCACACGCTTGCCTTTGCGTCCATATGAATGCGCGGAATTGATGAGGCCAAACTCCCGCGCGAGCCGGATGTCGTGAACGGCGACGTCGTATTCGCCCCAGTCGGGACCCAGTATCGCCATCGCGAGCGTGAGCAGGCCGTCGTCGGACGCAAAGCGCCCGGTGCGAAGGCGCTCGATCTCGCTGCGCGGATAGGGCATCTTGTAATAAGGTATTGCGTCTTTCGTGACCGGCGGCTTTGCGGTGCCGCGCGCAAACATCGCACGGATTCCCGAGGCCTCGAGGCCGTCGATTGCCGCATCGGTCATCTCGGCGTCCTTGACGATATGACACCAATCCATAATGGTGGTCGTGCCATGATGAATCTGGTTTAAAGCGCCCAGCAGATTGGCGAGGTACACATCGCGCGCGTTATATCGCGTGGCCATGCCCTGATGCATATTGGCGTGGTAGTCGCGGCTGCCGACCCAGTTGCCGCCGATACCGCGCAGCGCAAACTCCCAAGTATGAATATGCGCGTTGACGATGCCCGGCGCCACGATTAAGTGACTGCCGTCGATCACCAGCGCATGGTCGACGCGCAGATTGTGACCGACCGCGATAATTTTTTCGCCTTCGATCAAAATGTCGCCGCCCGCCAGGTCGCCGATCGCCGAATCCATCGAGACGACCGTCGTGTTGCTGATAAGTGTGCGTGACATAATTTCCTGGAAGTGCCTGACTTAAACTGCGGTTGCCCGGTCGGCGGCGAGTGCTGCCGGCTAATCTAACAAGCTGACTCTATAATCAGCGATCATACCGACTCGGCTTGCGCTTGTGCGCGGTGCGGCCGCGACGACATCAGGGAGGAAAAGCATGAGCAATCTGAAACGCGAAGGTCAGCCAGCGTCCGCCGCAGTGCGAGCCGGCGTGCATTGATGCGCACGGTGGTCAAGTTTGCCGGCGCCGCCGCTGCGGCGGGCGTTGTTCCAATCATGACGAGGTGTGCAATGGCGGCAACGGTGGTTGAAGACGCGCCGGTCGTCGAAACCGGCGCCGGCAAAGTGCGCGGCTTGCGCCGGGACGGCATCGCAACTTTCAAGGGCATTCCATACGGGCAATCGACAGCCGGTGCCAACCGTTTCATGCCGCCGGTGCCGATGGCGCCGTGGCCGGGCATTCGCGATGCGCTCGACTATGGCGCGCGCGCGCCGCAGAACGAGCGTTCTTCAACGCTGCCCCATGTCGCGTGGATACGCGATACCCGGCCTACCAGCGAAGATTGCCTCGTGCTTAACGTATTTACGCCGGCCGTTAATGCGGGCGGCAATCGCCCGGTGATGGTGTACATCCATGGCGGCGGATTCATCTCGGGTTCGAGCGGTGCGGCCGGCATTGACGGCAGTAATCTTGCGAGACAGGGCGATGTGGTCGTCGTCAGCATGAATCATCGGTTGAATGTGTTCGGCCATCTTTACCTCGGCGCATTCGATGCGCGTTATGCGGATTCCGGCAATGCCGGCATGCTCGATCTCGTTGTGGCACTGCGCTGGGTGCGCGACAACATCGCTGCGTTCGGCGGTGACGCCGGCAACGTCACGATCTTCGGCCAGTCGGGCGGTGCGTCCAAGGTCGCGGTATTGATGGCGATGCCCGCGGCGCAGGGTCTATTTCATAAGGCAATCGTGCAGAGCGCATCATCGTTGTTGCGCATGGCGCCGGTGTCCGATGCAGAGCGCTCGGCGTCAGCCATTCTGACGCAACTCGGGCTCGACAAGAGCAAGGCGGCAGCGATGCGAGATGTGCCGGCTGATCAGTTGATAAAGGCGATGAGCGCGAGTATTGCCGCGACCGGCATTGACAATTGCCGGCCGGTGGTCGATGGCCGCTCGCTCGTGTCTCATCCGTTCGATCCGGACGCGCCGGCGGTTTCTGCAAAAGTCCCGCTATTGATTGGAACGTGCGAGACCGAGACCGCTTT
>JANYCE010000353.1 GCA_025360445.1 Betaproteobacteria bacterium | reverse complement strand
TGGCCCTCCCCATCCGTGATTAGTTTCTTAGGGTCAAGCGGGAGCCCCATCGAGCGCGCATGCTGGGTAACAACTAGGGCGACAGACAATGGGCCCTTGCCGCGAAATCCGTTAGCAGCAGTAAATCGGATTAACGCGTCTCTAAGAGACCCTGCCATGGCCTAAGCAGCTTTCTTATTTTCTTGTTTTTGTGCCGCGAGAAGCGGTTCCAATAATTGTGCGGCAAGAAAACGGACAACTGGAACTGCGACTCCGTCACCAACTAAATGGTATGCCGTGTTGTAGTTATTCGGCAATTTATATTTGTCGGGAAGGCCCATTAACCGCGCCGCCTCTCGTGGCGAGAGCAAACGGGAGCGAACGTCATTACCTTCCACAATCATGATTGACTGTCGGCTTGATCCACCCGTCGGCGTGCGCAAACAACCGGCAATGTCGTCAAAACGAATCTCAGCCCGCTGAACGCGTTGCCCATCACCGTCTAATCGAGTGCGCTTGTAGATTCCGCCGACCATTCGTCGTTTCGATCGCTTCGCCTGCTCAACCTTCTTGCTATTGAGTTCGCTCATCATCTCAAGAAGACGCCGTGTTTCCGCCGCTGTGTGCCAAACTACTCCACGCGGCTCGTCCTCGATAAGATCCGCAAAGACTTTCTTTCTCGGCAACGGAATAGGTAACCGCCACCATACCCAGTTGCGTTTCACGCGTGGCGCAAGATGCTTATAAGCGTTCACTAATCCCGCCGTATGCCAAAACGATTCCGGATCGGCTCGCGTGCAACGGGTGGGAATATTGCATTCACCACGAATCCCAACCATAAATAGACGGGGTCGAGACTGCGGCACAAAATTGACGGCGTCCATAACAAGTGCGCCAAACCTATAGCCACCGTCCACTAATGCCGCTGCAATGGACGCAAAGTCTTGGCCATCGTGTGAAGTTAGCGCGCCGCACACATTTTCGAGGACGACTATGGACGGACTCCGATCTTCTTTGGCAAGCGATTTGACCAGTTTCCAGAAAGGCCAAAATGTTCCAGAGCGTTCGCCGCTGAGTCCCGCTCCCGCACCAGCAAGTGACAAGTCTTGGCATGGAAATGAGGCCCATGCAAGATCAGCGAGGCCCGGTAAATCAGAAGTCCTTAGTTTTGTGACATCGCCAACCCTCAGCGCCGCCGACCCCCAGTTTTCTTTGTAGCTGGCACCTTTGTTTTCGTCAAAATCATTGGAGAATAAACACGACCAATGAGAGCCAAGACCTGCCCTGGCCATTCCACCACCAGCAAAAAATTCGTAGAAATTAGCCATTGATCTGCGCACCGCTATTGCCCGCGAATAACGGCCATTGATCCGAGATGTATTTCTCTGCCGCATCGCGCACCACCCATGCAACTGACACCTTCTTTTCCTTCGCGATCTGCTCCAGGGTCGCATATACAACTGGAGGGAAACTCACCGATGCCCGCGCACTTTTTTCCTTAGTTGGTCTTCCTCTACGCTTTGGCGATTGACTCATAAGATTGCTCACTAACGATTATCTGCACCAGATTACACCTATTCGGTGTAAATTGAAATCTCTCGCCCCCCCCCTTGAAGGGGAAGGTGGGAATAGTGCGCAGCATTGAAAGGATCGGGAAGGAGGGAGTAGAGCTGCGTGCAATAACGTGGCCCACCCTGACCCGCCCCCATTTCGCAAGGGAGGGGACTTATTTGCGAACAAAAAACCCCGCATCTGCGGGGTTTTTGTTTGGCGACTCTAGCTTACGCCTGACGGGGAATTACTCGGCTTTGGCGCCGGAGTCCTTGACCGCTTTGCCAAAGCGCGCGGTCTCCGCGCGGATGAGCTTGCCGAATTCCTCCGGCGTGCCGCCCATCGGGTCGACGCCCATTTCCTCCAGCCGCTTGCTCATCTCCGGCGTCTTGATGATGCGCGTGATTTCCTTAGCCAGCTTGTCGATAACAGGTTTCGGCGTCTTCGCCGGCGCGACGATACCCGTCCAGTTGCCCATGACGAATTCCTTGTAGCCCTGTTCGATGAATGTCGGCACATCCGGTATGAAAGGGTGGCGCTTTTCCGTCATCGAGCCGATGACGCGCAGCTTGCCCCCCTTGGTATGGGGGAACAGCTCGGGAATCGCGTTCACCATCACGTGCGCCTGTCCCGAGATCAGGTCCGGCACCGCAGGGCCGACTCCTTTATACGGGACGTGCGTCGCGTCTATCTTGGTCGCCACCTTGAACATTTCCATGCCGAGATGGCTGATGACGCCGATGCCGCCCGACGCGTAGATTACGCGGTTCTTCTTCGCATAATCCACGAGCTCCGCGACGTTTTTTACCGGCAGGCTGGCATTGACCACCATGATGAGCGGCGAGGAGCCCAGCACCACGACCGGCATGAGGTCGCGTTCGAGGCTGTAGTCGAGCTTGGCATAGAGCGTCTGCGAGATGGCGTGCGCGGTGCTGACGTTCATGAACGTGTAGCCGTCCGCGTTAGACCTGGCAAGAATGCCCGCAGCGAGGTTGCCGCCCGCGCCGGGCCGGTTGTCGACGATCACCGCCTGACCCCACGATTCGTTGAGCTTCTGTCCTACGATCCGCGCCATGATGTCGTTGATGCCGCCGGGCGCGAAGCCGACCATATAGCGCATCGGCCGCGTCGGGTAATCCGCCGCATGCGCAACCGCGGCCAAGGTTGCGGCGAGGCCGGTCAGGCCAATGGCCAAAGCACGCCGTATGGTGATTGATGTCATGAATGATCACTCCTGTTATCAGATTTTCTGCTCTGCAAAAGTATAACCCAGCGCACCACGGCCAAGCGAAAGCAACCAAAGGTGAGCGCTCCGGACCAGGCGGGCGCAGCCGGGGCGTCGAGCGGCGTATGCAAACACATTCTGAAACTACACAGCGGCCTGACTGCTCAATACATGGCAGATCGCAATGCGCCGCCGACCTGGTTCACCGCCACTAGCGTGGTGTCCCTGTATCACGCGGCGGTTCACAAGGTGTCTGACAGCGAGCGGCGTTGTGAATTGATATGGTGCCGAGGGTGGATGCGATGTTTAAATCTTCGGGCCGCCGCGTAGCGTTGAGCTCGGCGCTCGAAGTAATGACGCTATGCCGTGACGCCGGCAGATTCAAAATCGACTTCAACCCGGAGCCGGTGCTGACCAGCACCACGCACTCGGATTTTTTGATGGCGCCGCTTGCGAGCGCCTTGCGCAGCCCGACGAGGGTCGTGGCGCTTTCGGAACACGGGAACACGCCTTCGCAGCGCGCCATCTCGCACGCGGGCAGCCAGCGCTTCGTCCGAGAAATAATGCGGGACAGGCCACAGTTTCCTCGGTTTAACACTCCCATGGCATACTGAATTATTGAAGCATGTGGCGACGCTGGCGTCTTTGTTATAGAAGAATAATGCGGTACTGGTGGGTAAATCAGAATCAAACTTTTCGGCAAGAACGGGCTGGGGGTTTTATCGGGTCGCCAAAACGTAACGCCGACGGCAGGCGGAACCCTTTTTACGAATTCATGCGAGAAGTTGCGCCCGGCGATTTAGTTCTCTCGTTCGAGGGGACCTTTATCCGGGCAGTGGGCGTCGTTCAATCGTATTGCTACGAATGCCCAAAGCCGGCCGATTTCGGTACCGCAGGTCCCAACCGGGAAAACATCGGCGGGAAAGTCGATGTGTACTACCGCGATCCGGAGAAGCCGTAAGAGACGCGGAAAGGCCTGGTGTGCAATTCCTTATGGGATGCACTGGCGATGATCTCCATCCCTGACCGATGCGCCCTTTAAAAACAAAAACCCCGCTTACCTGGCGGGGCCTCGTTTTGCCGATCTCGTTATTGCCAGGGCGACTTAACCGGGATCGGCGTATTGGTCCGTCGCTCCAGCGTATTAGGCGGAATTCTATATGGCGTATTCGTTCTTCTTTCGAGCGTGCCGCCCCGCAGCGCGCTGCCGCCCAGCGACGAATGTTCCGGCGGGGTGCCGGTGGACAATACCGAAGGGCCTTTAACTGCTTCGGGCGAATTGAGCGCTTCAGCGATTCCGCCAGTCGAATAAATAATGTTCGGCGATGGCCGGCCATCGCCATAGTCGCGAACTCCGCCGAGAAACCGATCGCGCGACTCCTGCGGAATGACGGGCGGGCTACCCGGCATGCCTTCGACTGGTGCCGCTTGTGCAGCAGTCATCGCCAGCATCGCGAGCCCGAATGCGGCTTTCCCTCTGGCCATTTTGAACATCTCGCCTCCTGCGTTAGCGAAATACCGCTCGACTCTAGTCGCCAACATTTTAATGGAATACCTCAACGGGCTGAACAACTATTCGGCCTTGATACCGCCTTCACGGATCAACGCCTGAAACCGCAGATACTCGCCTTGCATCATGCGTGTGAAGCCATCCGGCGTGCCGTCGGGCGTGGACTCCGCACCCTGGCGCACGAAGAGTTCGCGCAACGCCGTTTTGCGCAAACCGCTCACGATGTCGCCATGCAGCTGCTCGACGATGCGGCGCGGCGTTCCCTTCGGCGCGACGATGCCTGACCAGCTGTCGAACTGTGCTTCCGGCAACCCCGCTTCCGCGATCGCCGGTACGTCCGGCAAGGCCGGGCTGCGCTGCGGGGTCATCACTGCGAGCGCGCGCATGCGCCTTTCGCGCAGCGGCGGCAACACGGCAGGCAGCGTCAATACCGCGTAATGCACGCGGCCTAATCCCATCTCGATCACCGCGTCGTAAAGATTCCGGAATGGCACATGCACGGCAGCGACGCCAACTGAATTGCTAAACAGCTCGCCCGCCAGATGCGATGCCGAGCCGATGCCAAGCGATGCAAAATTCAGTTCGCCGGGCCGCGTGCGCGCGTGGGCAACGAATTCGGGCGCGGTGCGCACCGGCAATGCATACGTCACCACCAGCACGTTGGTGATCGACGCCACGTGCGTAACGCCGACGATGTCTGCGAGTGCGCTATACGGCGAGCGTTCGCGCATGAGCTCATTGATGATGCGCGTAACGTCGACCATGCCAAGTGTGTAGCCGTCGGCATTCGCTTTCGAAACCATTTTGTTGCCGATCAGTCCGCCGGCGCCGGCACGGTTGTCGATGACTACGCGCTGCTTGTATAAAGCGCTCAGCTCCTCGCCAACCGAGCGCGCAAAGAAATCGCTCGCTGTTCCCGGCGAAGAGGCCACGATGATGCGTATCGGCTTGACCGGATAATCGATGAGCGCAGGCGAACGCTCTGCGCGCACCGGCGTCGCCACGCCCGCTGCCGCGAAAAAGATGGCCGCATAAACCGGCATTCGGCCAAACCTTAGCGCCCACCGTGATCCACCAACGTTCGCGCAAGCTTTTTCAATGCGACTGGGCGCGGGCGCGCTCACAGCTTTTTCTTCGAATCAAGCAGCGCCTTCAAATCAGCGAACGGATTATGAGTGGACACCGGAAAGTCACTTGCCGAATCGGTGCGGCCCGCCATATCTTTAACTTTGGAGTGCTCATGCTCATGACAGTACGTGCATAACAATTCCCAATTGCTGCCGTCGGGTGGATTGTCGGAATGATTGCCGTTCTTGTGATGCACTTCAAGCAGCTGCAGGTTGCTGTGTGTGAACGTGCGCGCGCAACCTCCGCATACCCAGGGATACATTTTTAGCGCCTGCGCACGATATCCGGCCGCCCGTTTAACGTCGTCGCGCCGCGCTTCGCGCAACACTTCATCGAGCCGGTTTTTTGCCTCTGCCATAGCGCGAAAGCTTCTGCCTGCCACGCGCCGCCGTCAAGCGCGAGCGGTATTTAAACTTTTTCGGTGCTCATGGGCACTGGTGCCGGGACCGGCGCTTCGTCCGGTGCGGTGGCATCGATGCGTTCATATTCGGCGATCACCTGCGCACCGAGCAGCAATATCGTAGCGGCCACCTCGAAACTGAGCAGCACAATGATGGCAGTCGCGAGCGACCCGTAAACGACGCTCACTTGCGACAGCGTGCCGAAATACCAGCGCAGCCCGTGCCGGATAATCTCCCACAGCAGCGCAGCGGAGGCGCCGCCAATTAACGCATGTTGCGCCGACAACCGGCCCACCGGCATGAAAAAGTAGATCGCAGAGATGAGCAGGATCTCGGTCAACACGCCGACTGCATAGAGCGCGAACTGCGTCGCGCCGGTCATGGACCAACTGTAGCCGAGAACTTCCAGTCGCGTGGCGCCCATGCTCACCAGGTCTGTGAGTACAAAGGTGCCTATCATCAAAATGGCGCCTATAAATATGATGTAGCCGAACGGCAGCAACAGCGACACGATGAAGTGCCGGCGACGCACGGCGACGCGGTGCAGAAAAATAACCGAGATCGCGTTTTCGAGCACCTTGAAGCCGAGTTGGCTGAAAAACAACATGGTGGCGAGCAAGACCCAGCCTATAAATTCGCGTTGCGCCAAAAACGCGCTCAACTCCGTGACCACCGCTTTGCCCTGACCCGGCACGACGTACTCGAGCGCGCTACGCAGCGTCGCGAGCAGCACCGACTGGTCGATCACGTGCGATAGCGCGATCACCATCAGGATCAGCATCGGCACTATCGAGAGCAGCGCGTAATACGCCACCGCACCGGCGAGCAGCAAACCCTGGTTCGCGCTGAACGCCTTCAAAACCTGGACTGCAAAGTCAAGGGGATTCTTAAGGACGTGAAGGAACCTCGGCGTAACTGGACTCATACCCTCATTTCGCCGGAACGCGCGCCGCCCCAGGCGGCGCTTCGCCAAACAGCCATTCGGCCCGTTCTTTTGATGGCTGGTTTTTTTTCGCGGTAATGCTCATGCGATTGGCGCGCCGCGGGTCGGCTGCTGCCGGCTTCATCGCAGCGACGCGCTCCAACACCTTGCGGTACTCGTCGTCAGACAACACCCGCGGCTGGCCGGCCGCGCGCGCGAGTCTCTCCTGCAAAAGAATATTTTCGACTTCCGCCGGAGCGGCCATCGTTACCACCGCTTCGCCCCACGCGGCTTTGGGCTGGGCCGCGGCCTGCGCAAAGTCTTCGCCCGTGGTGACCATTTTTGCAATCGACAGATGGCCATTGCGCATCGCCCACTTCAACGCATCCTCACCCAAATCATTTTTGGCGCTGCGAATCGCGCCATGCTCAACCAAGAGTGCCGCGATATTTTCGCGGCCTTCGCGGGCGGCCATCATGAGCACAGTCGAGCCATTCGTGGATCTTGCATTTACATCGGCCTTTTTATTGATCAATAATCGCGCAAGCTCTGCGTGTTCGGCAAATGTCGCGTAGTGCAGCGCGCTCCATTCGTTGCCGTCGCGATTTACGTGAGCGCCGCGATCTATCAACCACGCGGCCGCCGCCGCCCGCCCGCGCCATACCGCGAGCATCAACGCCTGTTCGTTAAACCGGTTCTGGCGATTGACATCCGCGCCGTGCTTTACAAAAAGGTCCATCATCGGAATGTCGCCGCCCCACGCGGCGATCATCAGGCCGGTGCCGATGTGCTCGCTTTCAAAATTCGGGTCGAGTCCCGCCGCGAGCCAGCCACCGACTGTCGAGAGGTCGCTCTGCTCGACCCTGATTCCAAACGTGGTCTCATCGGGTAATCCGGCGGCGCCCACCGTTGCTGGCGACCACGCC
The DNA here is from genome assembly GCA_025360445.1 of Betaproteobacteria bacterium. Lineage (GTDB taxonomy): Bacteria > Pseudomonadota > Gammaproteobacteria > Burkholderiales > SG8-41 > PALSA-1004. The sequence continues at coordinate 2,772 of JANYCE010000353.1, read as the reverse complement.
ACTGGTACAATTAATGCACACACCACAAGCGATATCCAGCTCAAGCAACGCGTAATGTTCTTCATGGTTAAAGTAATAATTAATTATCGAATTTTACCGGCGATTTCTTGTTAAGCCGACCTGCAAGCCGAAATGCGCAGCCTATTCTTCGGCTGGGTCGCTTGTCAAAAAAAGATGTCCCCACCCGCCTGCACATGCGCATCGTTGAACCTTTCATTGCACTAACCATCAGTGCTATTTTGCATTTAGGTCTGATGATGCTCGCGCCGGGCAGTGTCGATTCGCTTGAGTTGGCTGCACCGGCTGCATTAAATGAGCCGTTCGCTACGATTGAGCGCGTCGTGATTGTCGCCCATCTGAAAAACACGCTTGACTCCGCAGAGCAAATCGACCGTTCGCTCAAATACGACGAAACCGGACGAACGACGCGCGCTTCAGCCATCGCTCGCAAACCGCGCCTCGACAATGCCCGAAGATTTTATCCGCCCGAAGCTATCGCGCGCGGACTCGAAGGCGAAACAATACTTATGCTCACTTATAGAGATGACGGCACACTGCTTGATGCGAAAGTCGCCAAAAGCAGCGGTCATGCCATCCTGGATGATGCGGCGCTGCGCGCAGTCCGTGCCGCGCCGAGCGCGGGGCCGGGACCGCGCGAGATGCTCTTTCCGGTGACGTTCGCATTGCAATGACTCGATAATATTTTGCGGCGCTTTAGGTCCGTCTCACTTCACAATGTCGTTGAGCGCCCAGTCGTAATCGAGGAAACGAAGCGGCGTTTTTTCACGCCGGATCACCGCCTGCGCAGCGGCGTTATCGGCAACCGCGTCGGCGTATCGTGCGACGAACTGGCGCACGGAGGTCACGCCGCGGTCTTTTCCAAAGTCCCCCTTGTACCAATCAAAGATCGCCGAAATTTCGAGCGTGCCTGATTGAACGTCATACCGGTTGCGGCTGCGGTCGCTTAGAAAGCGCCGGGTAGCGCTGTCGAGTTGACCCTCGAGACGGGGGGCGGCGTAAGCTTCGTCGCGGAGCATCGGGCAGCCGATCGATGCGCAGTTAAGCGCGAAATGAATGCGCGGCTCATCGAATACGCCTGGTACTCGAATCAATCCATGTTCGATCCCGTCAAGACTGCGCGGCGCTCCGAGCAAGGTAAAGAACTCTTTCTTCCACGGCGACTGCAGGATAGAGCCGAGATCCTTAATCGTTTTAACTCCGGGATAGCGCGTGAGAACCAGCTTGACCGTGTATGCGTTGTAAGCGTTGATCAGGAAAGCCAGGCGATGGTCAGGCGACCAACTTTGAAACTCGTCCATCGTAATTGCGGAGAGCTCGCCCAGGTACGCATTCAAGGCGCGGTCGTCGCGCTTCAACACCGCATAGTCAACGCGCGACGAAGTGCCGTTTGGCGCCACGACGACCGCACGCTTGAGCAGCTCGTCCCACGCCCCGTGCGTTTGATCAAACGCACAGGCCGCCTGTGCCGCCATGAGCATTAGGCTCAATAAAATCGTACTTTTGACAATTTCGCCGAAGCGCAGGATCCAATCGCAGATCGTCTGCATTAGTTCGCCGTGCACCTCGCCGTAGCCAATAAGCCCTACATCGGTTTTTCCTTCAACCAGAATGAAATGCGCCGTGCGAAACGTTTCGTGCGCCGTCGACAGCGGAACGTCCGTGGTTGCCGATAACGGATAAACTGCGATCGATTCAGTTTTCATGATGCTCGTCGATGGATGAGAGGGGGCATGCGTGCGTCATGCGGGATCGGGGGTGGGATCAGCGCGGAGACGCTGCATGCATTGAGCGAACCGGCGTGCACTGCGCGCCACGGCGCATTCACTCACCCTTGATGCCGGCCGTCTTTATAACCTTCCCCCATTTCGCGATCTCGCTTTGGGATGAACGCCGTATATTCTTCCGGCGTGCTGCCGACCGGATCGGCGCCCGCTTCAAGCAGCCTGCCACGCAGATCGGACGAGTTGAGGGCGCGCAAAATCTCGCTGTGGAGACGCTCGATGATCACGCGCGGCGTTTTAGCCAGCGCCGAGATGCCATACATTGTTGTTACTGCAAAGCCGGGCACGAACTCCCCGACGGTCGGCAAGTTCAGGTGCCGCCGCTGCGCGCTTGGCACCAGTGGTGCCCAATGCCCGCAGCTTTCCCGCCAGCCGACTTATTTTTCGCGCATCGCGCGCACTTTCTTTGCGGCCGGGCGGTCCCAGCAGGTCTTCAACCACGTTTGCACGTGCGGCCATTTGGCGAGATCGACCGTCAGCGCTCGATAAAGCGCCGAGGCGACATTCAGGTCCGCGATCGAAAAATCCGTGCCGACGAGCCATTTCGCTTTCGCAAGATGAGCGTCGAGCACATCGAACGCGGGGATGCATTCGCCCCACGCTTTCTCCGCGAGCTCAGGTTTGCGCTCGCCGGCCGGAAGCTGGCTGCTGTGCCGCTGGTAATCGACGATCTGGCGATCGAGCCGGTCGGTTTCCCACAAGCTCCATTGCAAAGCGAGCGCCTCGTTTTTTGGGTCCGATGGATAGAGCGTGCTCTTATGTTTTTTGGCGAGATAGAGATTAATCGCCATCGACTCCGACAGCACGAAGCCGTCGTCGTCTATTGTCGGGATCCGGCCGTTCGCGTTGAGCGCGCGAAAATCAGGCGTTTTGGTTTCAGGCGCGCGCGGCAGCCAGTCTTTGTTCTCGTAGGGAAGGTCCAGTTCTGCCGCCATCCACATGACGCGCATCGCGCGCGAATGAACCGATC
>JANYCE010000326.1 GCA_025360445.1 Betaproteobacteria bacterium | reverse complement strand
ACAGGCGTTGCGCCCTCCTGCGCCGCGCGGTCGCGCATGGCGGGCGTTGTCATGATGCGCGAAATTTCGGTGCTTAAGGTTTCGATGACGGCGGGCGGCGTGCCGGCAGGCGCGAGCAATCCGAACCACCCGATGACCTCGTAGTCTTTAAAGCCGGCTTCAATAACGGTCGGCACATCGGGCAAAGCGGGCGTGCGTTCACGGGTCGATACCGCCAGCGGCCGCAGGCGTTTCGCCTGAATCAGCGACAGCACCGTTTCGATCGTGCTGAATGAAACCGTCGCCTCCCCGCTCATCACTGCCGTCGCAGCGGCAGGTCCGCCTTTATAGGGCACGTGGGTGAGCTGCGTGTTGCTCCGAATCGCGAACAGCGCGCCAGCCAGATGCAGTGCGCTGCCTGGTCCTGACGACGCGTAAAACACTTCGCCCGGCTTGCTCTTCGCGATGCGCACGAGATCCTGCAGATTTTTGACAGGCAGGCTCGGCAGCACCAAGACCACATGCGGCACGCGCACGACTTGCGACACGGGCGCAAAATCCTTGAGCGAGTCATAACGCAGCTTAGGATACAAACCCGGATTAAACGTAAACGATGCGGATGTCATCAGCAGCGTGTGGCCGTCGGCCGGCGCGCGCGCGACGAATTCAGTACCGGTGGTCGAGCCCGCGCCGGGGCGGTTGTCGACGATGAATTGCTGGCCAAACACTTCGGAGAAGCGCTGTGCGAGGATGCGCGCAAAAACGTCGGTGCCGCCGCCGGGCGCGAACGGCGTCACGATGCGCACCGGCTTTTCGGGCCACTTCTGCGCGGCTGCATCTTGCGCAACAACGAGCGCGCCCGCAACCACCATCGTTGACCGGGTCCACTTGCCGATCGCTGCTGTCATGCGATAAATGTTTGTAATGACTTTCTCCACAATTCTTGATAGCGGCGTGCGAAGTTACCAGCGGCGCTCGATAACAGTACAAAAATCGCCGCATCTGATGCAGGATAGTGCGTGAAAAAGTATTTCTTAACGACTCACTTGCAGATGGCAATGTGGCACGTTCACGCGAGCCGGTCAATGTGCAGACTAGCGGTGCGCCGCATCAATCACGCCGTCGAGCACGCCGTCAAGCACGCCGATTTGCGATGCTATACTCGTTTACGTTTTTAACTCTACCAAGGATGCGCGCATGAGTTCACTTCGCCTAATCATTGCGGCCGGCATGCTCACTGTGGCCACGACCGCCTGCACACAGATGCCGCAGATTCCTTACACCATCGACGCGCAGGTGCCGGTCACGCCGCAAACGGTCGTGTGGGGACATTTGCCGGCAGGGCAAAAGCCCGCTTTGCGCGTGCGCTCGGGCCAGACTGTTTCAATCGACACGCTGTCGCATCAGGGCGTTAACAACGGCATGGACCCGGTCAAATTTTTTACGGCCGGCGGCGTGCGCGCGGATGAAATATTGCCCGATGCACTCGAGATCTATCACAAAGCGGACCACCCGAAGGACTCGGGCGCCCACGTGTTGACCGGTCCGATTTATGTGGAAGACGCCCAACCGGGCGACATGCTCGAAGTGCGCGTGCGCGATATCAAGTTCCGCGTGCCATACGGCGTCAACAACAGCAACAAGGGCACCGGCGTGCTGCCCGAAATTCACACCAAGCCCTATCCCAAAATAATCCGCTTCGATTTGCAGCGGCGGGTGGCGTTGTTCGCGCCCGGCATCGAAGTTCCGCTCGTGCCTTTCATGGGCATCATGGCCGTCATGCCGCCAGCGCCGCTCGCCAACACGCGGCCGCCGGGTATTTATGGCGGCAACATGGACTTTAACCGCCTGACGACCGGCTCCTCGCTGTTCCTGCCAGTGCATCAGGCCGGGGCGCTTTTTTACACCGGCGATGCGCACGCGGTGCAGGGCGACGGCGAAATAAACGGCACGGCAATTGAAGCGTCGCTGACACCGGTGCTGCAATTCATTTTGCATAAGAACGGCGGCCGCAACATGAAATGGCCGCGCGCTGAAGATGCTGACAATTACTATGTGATGGGTATGGACCGCGATCTCGACTTAGCCCTTAAAGAAGCGGCGCAGGAAACGATTGCGTTTCTGCAGAAAGAGCGTGGCCTGTCGGCCGAGGATGCATACGCACTCGCGAGCATCGCCGTGAATTACGGGGTCGCCGAAGCGGTCGACGATGTGCTGATGGTGTATGGCGCAATACCTAAAAAAATCTTTACCACCAATCGCGCGTTCTGGGCGAAGCCCTAGCGCAATAATACGCGCCGCGTTATTCGAGTTTGGTGCCCGTCAGCTTGATCAGATAGCCATATTTTTCGTAGTCGGATTTGATGCGCGCGGCGGTCTGCTCGGGCGTCATATACCACGGCTCGAACGGCTCAAGGCGTGGTTTCATGTCGGGACTTGTCTGCGCTTTTTTGATTTCGGCATTGACCCAATCGACGATCGGCTTTGGCGTGCCGGCCGGCGCCAAGACGCCCACCCAGCCTCTGAATTCATAGCCGGGCACGCCCGCTTCGGCGACCGTCGGCGTATTTGGGAACTGCGTCAATCGCGCATCCGAACTTACCGCGAGCAGCCGCAATCGCTTGGCCTCGAGCTGCGTAACCACTGCGGCGGGACTGCCGACCAGAAACTGCGTTTCGCCTGAAACGATTGCGGTAGTTGCCGGGCCACCGCCTTTATACGGCACGTGGGTCATCTGCGTTTTCGTCATCGACGTCAGCAGCGCGATCGCAAGGTGGGAGAAGCTACCGCTGCCCGATGTTGCGTACTAAATTTGATCGGGATGCGCTTTGGCGAATGCGACCAGTTCTTTGACGGACTTCACGGGGAGCGACGGATGCACGACGAGCAGCCCCGTCTGCGCGGAGAGCAGGCCGATACCGACGAAATCTTTCAGCGTGTCGTACGGCAACTGCTTATAGATATGCGGATTGCCGACGTGGGTCGTCGAATGCACCATCAGCACGTAGCCATCGGGCTTCGACTTGGCGACGATATCCGCGCCTATCGTGCCGGCTGCCCCAGGACGATTGTCGACCACGAACTGCTGGCCAGTGGTCTCGGATATTTTCTGGAAAATTAATCGCCCCACGACGTCGGTGAGCCCGCCGGTCGGCCATGGCGTGATGACGCGCACCGGTTTAACGGGATAGGTTTGCGCCGCACATAGTCCGCTCATACAGGCGGTGACTGAGGTAAGCAAAATAACTACGAAGCGACTCGATTGCATGGCAAGTGTCTCTCTAAAATTGCACCCGCCAAAGACAGCGGCTGCACCGAACGCACATGGTGACGGCGCGATTCGATGCAGCCGAGTATAACAACAGCACACCGCTGCCGAAGAAATCTCCGGGGCTGCAGTTGCTTATGCCTGTTCTGCGATATGCCCCATCTTGCCGCTTTGAAAATCAGCGATCGCCTGCTCAATTTCTTGGCGCGTGTTCATGACGAACGGGCCGTAGCCGACGACGGGTTCAGCGAATGGCTCGCCATTCAGCATCAGCAGCGTGGTGTTCTCGCTGGCCTCGATCGTAAATTCGTCGCCTGCGCGCTCAAGCACCGCAATCTCCGCTTCGCCGACATTCGTACCGTCGGTGAGGCGCAGTTGTCCGCGCATCACGAACAGCGCGGTCGTATAACCCGCGGGCACTTTAAATGTTGCGCGCGCGCCCGCTTTAACATTCACATCCCACACATTGATCGGACTGAAAGTGCGCGCCGGCCCCTGGGTGCCGTGGTATTCGCCCGCAATCACGCGAACGAAACCCGCATCGTCAGGCAATGCAACGCGCGGAATCTGCGCGTTCGTGATGCTCTGGTAGCCGGGCTGCGCCAGCTTGTGTTTGGCCGGCAGGTTCACCCACAACTGGACCATTTCAAAAGCGCCGCCGTTTTTGGCGAAGCCCGGCCCGTGAAATTCCTCATGCACGAGGCCGCCCGCCGCGGTCATCCACTGCACACCGCCGGGGCCGATGATGCCGCCGCCACCGGTTGAGTCGCGATGCTCGACTTCGCCGGCATACACAATGGTGACGGTCTCAAAGCCGCGATGCGGATGCCCGCCGACACCTTTGCGCTCAGTGGTTGGCGGAAAAGTCGCCGGACCCGCGTAGTCGAGCAGGAGGAACGGTGAAAAGTCCGCCGCCCGCTCGGTGTACGAAAACACGCTGCGCACGGGAAACCCGTTGCCGACCCAATGCCGCTGGTGGTTGCGCTGGATAAACGATAATTTTTTCATTTAGAAATCTCCTGTCCCGACCACGCATTTATATGCGTCCAGCTCTGCAGTTTTGCAAGGGCCGTTAGATGGCGCTGTTGAGCGGTCACGCCACGCTCGCAATCGCCGGCGCGATACCGGCCGGCTTCAGCGGCAACCCGTTGGTTCGTCTGCGGCTCGTGCTCGCGGCGAGCCCGCGGCATCCGCTGCATCACCTTAAACGCAAACCGACGTTGCAAGATCTGCAGGTTCATCGGCAGTTGATCGTGCGAGAAACGGGTCAGAACTGCGGCACGCGCACTACAGTCGAGGCCACTTTAGCGGTGGACGGTCAGCAATATGTCAACGTCGATCATCGCCGCGCGCACTGGCTATGGCTATGCGTGGTTTCCCGAATATAAAATCCGCGATGAACTCGAAGCGCGTACCCTGCAGGCATTGACGCTGCGCGAAGGCAGTGAACGATTTGTCCAACTGTATCTGGTCTACGCGGATCGCGACGCGGCCGGGCCCGGCACGCTGCGGCTTGGGGAAATCATTCGCGAGATGACGTCCTGCGCGTGTGCGAGAGCGACCGCCGCCGGTGCAGGTCATGCGGATCACGCGACTGCGCCGGCGCATTGAATAAAAAAGGGCAGACTAAAAGTCTGCCCTCCCGGCTCATGCAAAAATGGTCGTCGTGCCGCGCGGTTACAGCGCTTGAACCCGCACTGCGCGCCACTTGATCGCGCCACCGGGCGCGTCGTTGGGGCCATTGCCAAACTGAAGGGAGAACGGTCCGGCGGGAAACTTGGCGTTCTGCATCTTCGTTGTAACGACTCCGTTGAGCTTTACGGTCACGTCCGGACCCTGCGCGTAAATTTCCAATGTATTCCATTGACCGCCAGCCTTATAGGGGTTTGGCACCGGCACCGACGCGAAGTTGACGATCGCACCGGTCGCATACTCCTGACCTGGACGCTGGTCGTAAATATTCACTTCATAGGAATTTTCAGAGCCTATTTTCGCGGGGTCGGAAGCGCGCAAAAAAATGCCGCTGTTGGTGGTGGTATCCGCCCAGAACTCGGCATAGATTTGAAAATCCTTGTACGAGTTCTTCGAGACGAGTTGTCCGCCTTTGCCCTTGTCAGCCACAATGGCGCCGCCTTCGGCGCGCCAGTTTGCATCGCCGATCCGGTTAAAGTTATTAAGACCTTTGTCGCCATCGATCAATGTGACCCATCCCGGCAGAGACGGATGCGTGGCGCACCCGACAACGGTGAAAGCGACAACCAGCAGCATGGCTAAGACAAATAAGCGTTTCATAATGCTCCCCTTGAGATTTTAAGAATAAGTGGGCGACGGCATCGCCACAATTGCATCGGCACGGCTGACAGACCTATGTCGATCTCGCGTGCCAGCCTCATTTCTAATATCGGCATTTCGCGCTTTGCTGTTTTAGCATAGGCCGCACCTCCTCAGTGCGTCAAGGCGCAGTGCAACAAATGCGCAGCGCACAGGCGCTTTGATGATCTTTGCCGATTGCGCTCTGCAGGTTAATTGAATAGCATCACGGGTCTCGAGGTGGGCGCATAAGCGCAAAAAACGCGCGAAACAGATCCACCCTTGTCTCGCAACACATTACCAAGCGGAGAAATCATGCAAAAGATTTACAAGATTTTAATCATGGGCGCATCGTATGGTTCTTTACTGGGAACCAAGCTCGCACTCGCGGGCCACTCGGTCCATCTGATATGCCTGCCCGCCGAAGCGGATTTAATTAACAGCGAAGGCGCGATCGTGCGCATGCCGATCAAAGGCCGCGAAGGCCTGGTCGAAATTAATTCGAAAAAGCTGCCCGGCAAGATGACAGCCGGTGGCACGCAGGGCGTCAATCCGGGCGACTACGATCTCGTCGCGCTTGCAATGCAGGAGCCGCAATACCGTTCTCCCGGCGTGCGCGAATTGCTCGACGCGGTCGCCACGGCGAAAGTGCCGTGCATGTCCATCATGAACATGCCGCCGCTGACTTACCTCAAGCGCATCCCGGGCGTCGACGCCGATAAATGCCGCGATTGCTATACCGACCCGACCGTATGGGACAACTTCGACCAAAAATTGATGACGTTATGCAGCCCCGACCCGCAGGCATTTCGCCCGCCGGAAGATAAAGTCAACGTTCTGCAAGTGCGCTTGCCGACCAATTTCAAGGCCGCGCGCTTCGATTCCGACGCGCATACCGCGATCCTCCGCCAGCTTGAACAGGACGTAGACGCCGTGCGCTTTGAAACCGAAACCGGAAAAATCGAACTGCCAGTCAAGTTGAAAACGCATGAGTCCGTCTTCGTACCGCTCGCCAAATGGAGCATGCTGATTGCCGGCAACTATCGCTGTGTGCAGAAAGATGCGGCGCGCTCGATCAAGGATGCAGTTCACACCGACCTCGAGGCAACGCGCGCCGTCTACAACTGGGTTGTCAAGTTATGCGTGTCGCTTGGCGCTGCCGAAAAAGACCTCGTGCCCTTCGAGAAATACGCCAATGCCGCGCTTTCATTGGGCAGTCCGTCGTCCGCCGCACGTGCGCTCTTCGCCGGCGCGCCGAACATCGAGCGCGTCGATCGCCTCGTGCAAACTATCGCGAAGCAAAAAGGGATGCAGTCAGACGTGCTCGATCAAACCGTCGCGATGGTCGATGCGCGCCTTGAAATGAATCGCAAGGCTGTCAAATAAGCGCCTCTGTACCAGCATGCGCTGGCCGCGCCCCGCGGCGGCCCGTTGGTGAATAAAGTAATCTTGCCGCTGGTCGTCTATGCGGCGGCGTGCTGCCCCGCCGCCGCGCAGACGTATCCCACCAAGACGGTGCGCGTCATCGTACCTTATTCAGT
>JANYCE010000285.1 GCA_025360445.1 Betaproteobacteria bacterium | reverse complement strand
CGGTGCGGCAGGCGGTGTCGGCATGGCGACCATACAGGTTGCCAAGGCACTCGGTGCGACAGTGCTCGCGGCAGTCAGCAGTGCGGACAAAGCCGCGGCGGCAAAAGCCGCCGGCGCCGATCACATCATCGACACCAGTGTGGAAAACATCCGCGATGCGCTGCGCGACCAGGTCTATGCGGCGGTCGGAAAAAAAGGCGTCGATGTCGTGGTCGAGAACGTCGGCGGTGATGTGTTCGATGCCTGCCTGCGCGCCATCGCGTGGTCGGGGCGCATCATCGTCGTCGGTTTCGCCGGCGGCCGCATTCCCGAAGTGAAGGCCGGCCACCTGCTGGTAAAAAACATTTCGCTGATCGGCCTGCAGTTCAGCAATTACCGCGATCGCCAGCCGGAGAAATGCCTCGCGGTGCGCGAGCAACTGTTCGATCTTTACCGCGCCGGCAAGCTGAAGCCTTATGTGATGGCGACGTTTCCGCTCGAAAATTACATGGAAGCACTGGCGCTGGTGCGCGACCGCAAGGTCATTGGCAAGGTGGTGTTGACTACCGGCGATTGATCGCTGCACTGTACGTGATGGCATAGTGATCGGTTTATAACTTTGTAGGGTGGGCAACTTAATGCCCACGCGTATTCATCTGCGACCGGAACTACCTGTGGGTACCGAAGGTGCTCACCCTACGATACTGATACCGCGCAGCGATGACATTTGAAACCATTTGTCTGCTTAGCAAATTTAGATATGGGTTTAAGCAAACAAATTTCGTGCAGAGGTTCTTGAGTTCCTCTGCCGCGTGGCTCCAAAAAACGAGATGAACAGGTATCCCTCGCACAACAAGATTTTCTAGTGCTGGCACGTAGTCCTTGTCCCCCGCCACCAACGTAATTTCGTCGCCTTTCCTAAACTGCTCATATGAATCTTTGAGCATGTTGGTGATAATTTCAGCATCGACTTTTTTTTCCTTGTTACGGCTATTGCGGGGGTGAACGACGACCTCGAACCCGCTACGGCGTGCGGCGTCCCAAAGTGAGTCGTTTTGGGTTGTGCAAGATCCGAATAAAACGGCTCTCGCAACATTTGCCCCACCGGCAAACGCATATAGCTTGGCAAAGTCCAACTTCCAGCCGTAATCACAGATTTTCTCCTGATGTGCGGCTTCAATGTCACGCGTCAAGCCGCCTTCGACCGCTGCGACATGCATCCCCTCAATCCAAAGGTTGGAGTTATCTACGTAGAGAAAGTTGGCCATGAGACCCTCACTGTTTGCGACGGGAAATAGATTTACAACATTTCGTTTTTTTGGCTTTTGAATTAGAGGCCAAGGTCAACCAACAACTCGGTTGTCGCTAACTTGTGATCTTCGTCGGTCATGAAGCAGCTTTCAAAGCGCGTTTTCGTGAGGGCGCCCTCGTAAAGGTCGTAACCAGCTTCTTTGACCTTTTGGTCTCGAGCATCAAAGGTTGGGTCGTAGAGGTATCCTGCGGCCTCTTCCAAAGGGCTTTGAACAATCTTCTTCCCGAGGTCGTTGTAATAACCGAACGCTAAGTAGAAGAAGAAACGGTTTAGGAAAGAATCCCGTACAAGGCGTTTTTTCTCGCATAGATTGGCCAGGTGTTTAACTACGTCTGGATCAAGGGACAGGGCGTAACGCTCGCGCCCTTCGGCGATCGAAGCTTGCTTTAGCAGGTAGGCATATACAACCTCCGAATTTGGGGGGTAGTCGTTTAAGTTATCAAGCTCGTTCCTAAGTACCCGACTTAGATATTGGTCTCGGCGTAGTCCAAGCAACTGGATGTGTTCCGTGAGTTTTGCCATGACTGTCCGGTGAATTTGGACGGTGATCTTCACTGGCTTTTTTGTTTCATTGGGTTTGGTCATGACGCACTCCAATTCAGGATTAAGTGCCGCCATGTTAGGCGGCAAATGCTGCCATGTAAAGCGGTATATGGATTGTAGTCGGTAGGCGCGGTAACGGTCAGCTAAAAAGAATCTATCGATATGCCCACATAAAATTACATAATTTATTGATTTTTAAAATGTAATACCATGCCACTCGCGGTGAGAAATAGCCGCAGCTTTATTGAGTCGAAGCCCAATATGGGTAATTGCATTCAGGCAAAAAGATGGGAATGAAGACCAAAGGTTCCGGAGATGGAACGTCGGCTACGCCTGAAATTATTCTGCGTGGATGTGCGCCTTTTGCGCGATCGCAGCGTACTTAGCCATTTCCGATTTGAGATAGGCGGCGAATTCCGCCGGCGTGTTGCCGACCGGTTCGACGCCTTCGACGGCGAGACGTTCGCGCACTTCGGGCAGGCGCACGATGCGCGCGAGTTCCTGATAGAGGCGCGCAACGATTTCCGGCGGCAAACCGGCCGGTCCCATCATGCCGTACCAGACGCCGGCTTCGAAGCCGGGCAAGCCGGATTCGACGAGGGTCGGCACATCGGGCGCGAAGGTTGTTCTCTTCAAGCTCGCCATTGCGAGCGCGCGCAGACGCCCGGCGCGCACCTGCGGCAGCGCCGGCGGCGTCGTGTTCATCATCACGTCGACTTCGCTGGCGATCAGGCTGACGGTGGCGGGCGCGATACCCTTGAACGGAATGTGCACGATGTCTGTCGCGGTGACCGATTTGAACAACTCCATGCCGAAGTGCGAAGTGGTGCCGCTGCCGCCGGTCGAGTAGTTGAGTTTTCCCGGTTTCGATTTCGCAAGTGCGACGAGTTCGCGCACAGTTTTTGCCGGCACCGACGGGTGGGTGATGAGAATCAAGGGGCCGCTGGCGAGCAATGTCACCGGCGTGAAATCACGCAAAGTGTCGAAAGGCACGCGCGCAATCGCCGGATTCATGGCGACGTGGCCGACGTTGGCGACGAGCAGCGCGTAACCGTCGGGCGCGGCTTTGGCGACCAGCGCGCTGCCGATGCTGCCGCTGGCGCCGGGGCGGTTATCGACGACGACGTTTTGCGCGAGTGCTTCGGACAGTTTCTGCGCAATCAGGCGGCCGACGGCATCGGTGCCGCCGCTGGGGGCGGTGGCGACGACGAATTGGATCGGGCGTTGCGGGTAGGTTTGGGCGAGGGCTTCAGTGAATGCATTTAATGATGCGCATCCGCAGACAGATATGACCAGAACGGATGGAATTTTCAAGGCTGCACCCTCACCCCGGCCCTCTCCCTGA
>JANYCE010000257.1 GCA_025360445.1 Betaproteobacteria bacterium | reverse complement strand
GATCTCGCGCGCGAATTCGGCGTATCGCGGGCAAAAGTCCGGGATGCGTTCGGCGTGCTTGAGCAGCGCGGATTGATTCAGCGCATTCCAAACCGCGGCGCCGTGGTTGCGCGGCTGGATCTGTCCCAGGTGTTTGAAATTTACGCGGTGCGCGAAATGCTCGAAGGTTTGTGCGTACGGCTGGCGGTCGAACGCGCGCGCCCGCAGTCGTGGCAGGACCTCGTACAGCTTTTCGGTGCCCGCATGGAATCCATCATCCAGCGCGGCGAATTTGAAAAATACATCGCCAATCTCGACCGGTTGCGCACCCGTACACTCGAAGCTGCCGGGAATGGCGTGCTAACCGAGATGCTCGACAGCATCAACGACAAGACGCGTGAAATCCAGCGCCGCATCATCATTCTGCCCGGGCGCGCCGCCGACGGTTTGCAGCAGCACCGTGCGGTGCTCGCCGCGATGCGCAAAGGCGACGCTGCGAAAGCCGAAGCTCTGCGCCGCACCAACATTCGCAGCTCGCGCGAGTACCTTGAGCGCTTTAAAACGTTCGTGCTATAGGTTTCAAGCGGATGAGTGCACACGAGCAGACGACACCACGGACCGGCCCGCTCGCCGGCTATCGAGTACTCGAACTCGGGTCTACAGTTGCCGGGCCATTCTGCGGGCGGCTCTTTGCCGATTTCGGCGCCGAAGTGATCAAAGTCGAAGCAGCCGACGGCGACCCCGTTCGCACGATGGGCAAACGCTATCGCAACAAGTCACTATGGGCGGCGAGCATCTTCCGCAACAAGTCGTTGATCAGCGTCGACTTGCGCAAGCCGGCTGGCCAGGAGCTGGTCAAGAAAATTGCAGCAAGCTGCGATTTTCTGATCGAGAATTTTCGCCCCGGCTCGCTCGAAGCGTGGGGTCTCGGCTATGAGGCGTTGTCGCAAGTCAATCCGGGGCTCATCATGATCCGCATTAGCGGGTATGGTCAGACGGGGCCGTATCGCCAACGCCCGGGTTATGGCGTGATCTGCGAAGCCGTCAGCGGCCTGCGCCATATCACCGGCGATCCCGACCGGCCGCCCGGACGCATTGCGACCTCGACTACCGATTACATCACCGGCCTGTATGCGGCCCTCGGCGCCATGATCGCGCTCGAAGCGCGACATAAGACAGGCCAAGGCCAGGTGGTCGATGCCGCACTTTACGAAGGCGCTTTCAGCTTCATGGAACCCCATGTGCCTGCCTTCGAAAAACTCGGGGCCATCGCCATGCGCGCGGGTTCGCGGCTCCCCGGCAATACACCCAACAATCTGTATCCGACCGCCGACGACCAATACATCCACATCACGGCGGCAAGCGACGCAGTCTTCAAGCGCATTACCAAAGCCATTGGCGAACCGGCACTGGCGACCGATGTCCGCTTCGCGACTGCCCTCGCACGGGTCGAGCACGAAGATGCGATCGACGACATCATCACGCGCTGGACGCTGCAGCACAGTTGCGCCGAGGCGGAACAAAAATTGCACTTGGCTGAAGTGCCGGCCGCGCGCATTTATACGATGGAAGATATTTTTGCCGACCCGCATTACGCCGCGCGCGGCATGCTGGCCAAAGTTGCCGATGACGATCTGGGCAGCGTGACGATGCCGGCGGTCGTGCCGCGGTTGTCGAGAACGCCGGGCGCCATCCGGCATAGCGGCCATCGCGTCGGCCAGGACACGAGAGCCGTTCTTACAGACGTGGCCGGCTTGTCAAAATCGGAAATTGACGCGCTCGAGGTTGACCGAATAATTACCTGCGAACACGTGGATGCGGCTGCAAACACCCCGACGGCCGGTTAAATAAATTGAAAGCACGAACATGAACCACGACGATTTACTGAAAGAGCTTGATCAACGCCGTGCGAAAGCACTCGCGATGGGCGGTCCGGACAAACTCGCAAAACGCCGCGCGACCGGCGTGCTCAATGCGCGCGAGCGTCTCGCTTATCTGTTCGATAAAGATACTTTTATAGAATCCGGAGTGTTCGGCACGTCCGCCTATCCGGAAGCGCGTGACAAAAGCCCGGGCGACGGCAAGCTCACCGGCTACGGAAAAATCCACGGCCGCGAAGCGGCGTGCGTATCGAACGACTTTTCCGTGATGGGCGCTTCGTCGAGCGCAACCAACATGAAGAAAATCGGCCAGATGAAACGCGCGGCTGTTTCGCGCGGCATACCGCTCGTCTTTCTGGGCGAATCGTCCGGCGCGCGCCTGCCCGATAACATGGGCGCACGCGGCATGGGCTCGCTGCTCGGACTCGATCCCCACCAGTATCTGCGGCAGCGCGAGTCACCGTGGGTATCCGCAGCGCTGGGTCTTTGCTACGGGTCATCGACCTGGTACTGCTGCCTTGCCGATTTCAACGTGATGCGCAAAGGCGCAATCGTCGCAGTGTCCAGCTCGCTGCTGGCCTCGCTGGCGATGAACGACACGGTGGACGC
This sequence comes from Betaproteobacteria bacterium, assembly GCA_025360445.1. Taxonomy (GTDB): domain Bacteria; phylum Pseudomonadota; class Gammaproteobacteria; order Burkholderiales; family SG8-41; genus PALSA-1004. The sequence goes on along the minus strand of JANYCE010000257.1, from coordinate 790 downwards.
CGAAGAACTTGGCGGCTGGCGCGTGCATGCTGACGTGACAGGCATGGCCGACATGGTAGTTGACACTGACGAAGAAGCGCTGGACGCGATCAAGACCTTCCTCGCTTATCTGCCGAGCCATCAGAACGAGGCGCCCCCGGTGCACACCATCCCGGCGGGGTCGGATACGGGCTGCAAGGACATTCTCGATCTGCTGCCGGACAGCCGCACCCAGGTTTACGACATGCGAAAAATTTTGCGCTGTGTTGCCGACATTGACAGTTATTTCGAACTAAAAGCCCGCTTCGGCAAGCCCGCGGTTACTGCGCTTGCGCGCATGGGCGGCAAAACTGTCGGATTGATCGCCAACAATCCGCTCTATAAGGGCGGCGCTCTCGACGCCGATGCGTGCGACAAGATCGTCAGCTTTCTCGTGCTGTGTGATTCGTACAACATTCCGCTGGTGATGTTCGTCGACACGCCGGGTTTTGCGATCGGTGTAGAAGCCGAACGCAAACGCGCGCCCGGCAAGATCATGAACTTCATGAACGCACTTGCGCTGGTGACGGTGCCGAAGCTGACCGTGCTCGTGCGCAAAAGCTACGGGCAGGCGTACATCAACATGGGCGGCGGCCGCAATTCAGACGAGTTCATCGCATGGCCTACCGCTGAAGTGAGCTTTATGGACCCGAATTACGCCGTCACAGTCGTCCACGGATTGAAACCCGGCGAGCCCGGCTACGACGCCAAGTTGACTAACATGCAAAAAGATAACTCCGTTTACGACATCGCGGCGATTTACGCAGTGCAG
>JANYCE010000238.1 GCA_025360445.1 Betaproteobacteria bacterium | reverse complement strand
CATCTCGTCCAAACCGATTATTGAACGCGTATCCGACGCCCGTCAGGAATGCAGCCCGGCGCCGCAACGCAGCGGCAGCGGCAGCAACATCATCGGCCCCATCATCGGCGGCGTGGTCGGCGGCTTGCTCGGCCATCAGGTCGGCGGCGGCAGCGGCCAGACCGCGGCGACCATCGTCGGCGCAACCGGCGGCGCTTTCGCCGGGTCGGCAATCGGCGGTCGTGCAAACGCGTCCCAACAGGAACAACAATGCCGCACCGTGGAAACGTCGCGCGAAATGGTGAACGGATACGACGTGGTGTATCGTTACAACGGACGCGATGTCAGCGTTACGCTCCCCTACAATCCGGGCAGCACGATCAAAGTGGGTGTTTCGGCAATACTTGATGAGCGCAGCGCCGAGACACGCCGCGATGACCGGAATACGCGACAAGACCCTTACGACAGCCGCCGCCGCGGCCAGTACTAATGCAACCGGCGGCTCTGCCGCCGTTTTTTTAATCAGCGACAACTCACCGTATCGAGGACAGCGTATGCAGAGTAAGTGGCGGCAACTCGGAGTTCTCGGCCTCGGCATTAGCATGGGGATATCGATCGCGGTGTATGTGCCGGCGGTCGCACAGTCGGGACGCGTCGCGCTGCCGATTGAAGAATTACGCGCATTTACCGAAGTGTATGCGCGCATCAAGAGCGACTACGTCGAGTCGGTCGATGACCGCAAGCTGATCAATCACGCGATTTCCGGGATGCTGTCCGGGCTTGACCCGCATTCAAGCTATCTCGACAAAGACGCCTACCGCGAGATGCAGGTCGGCACGCGCGGCGAATTTGGCGGCCTCGGCATCGAAGTGGGCATGGAAGACGGCGCGTTAAAAGTTATCTCCCCGATCGACGATACACCCGCGTCGCGTGCCGGCATCAAGCCCGGCGACTTGATCATCAAACTCGACGACACGTTTACAAAAGGCATGAGCCTCAACGATGCGGTAAAAAGAATGCGCGGCAAGGCCGACACGCCGATCACGTTGATGATCGCGCGCAAAGGCGAGAGCAAGCCGCTCATGTTCACGCTCAAGCGCGCAGTGATCAAAATCCAGACGGTCAAGGCCACTCTCCTTGAGCCGGGTTATGCGTATTTTCGCGTGACTCAATTCCAGGGACCGACCGGCGAGGCGCTTGCCAATGCAATTCAAACCGTTTTCAAGCAGAACCAGGGGCCGATGAAAGGTCTCGTGCTCGATTTACGCAACGATCCGGGCGGCTTGCTGAGTAGCGCCGTGGCGGTGTCGGCCGCATTTTTACAGAAGGACGAGCTTGTCGTTTATACCGACGGGCGCACGGGTGATGCCAAAATGCGGCTGACTGCAAATCCGGATAATTATCTTAACCGTACCGGCTCGCGCGACTACCTCCTGAAATTGCCCCAGGAAATTAAGGATGTGCCGATGGTCGTGCTCGTCAATGGCGGCTCAGCGTCCGCGTCCGAAATCGTCGCGGGCGCGTTGCAGGACCACCACCGCGCCGTCATCATGGGCACCCAGACGTTCGGTAAAGCGTCGGTGCAAACGATCTTGCCGCTCGGTGACGGCACCGCGATCAAGCTAACCACCGCGCGCTATTACACGCCTAGCGGGCGTTCGATCCAGGCCACAGGCATCGTGCCCGACATAACGCTCGACGATGGCTCGAGCAAGGATGTCATCGCGCTCAAAATGCGCGAAGCGGATTTAAACAAGCACCTTATGAATGAACGTCTTGAAAACACCGCGCCCGCCGTGCCCTTTGTCAATTCGTTTAACTTCATACCGACGGCACGGCCGCAGGACGTGGATGCGAAAGATTTGCGGCCTGAGCCCGGCGCGATCATTGCCAAGAGCGATTACGAACTCGCGCAGGCGGTTGCGTTCCTGAAAGGCCGTACCGTTACCCGCACGACCAGCGCAAACTAACACCAATAAAAAAGGGGCAGGAAAAATCCCTGCCCCCTGTGCGCTTAAGATTAGTCGGCGCTCAGGATTTCGGATCGATTTTCTTCACCTTACTCTTGGATGTTTTGCGTTTTGTCACGTGTTTCTTGGTGGCGACCGGCACAGTTTCAGCTCGCTTGGTGACCTGTTCGGTTCCGTTAGCGCGCGAGCGGCTCAGTTGATCTGCGCGGCTGCGCAGATCCGCGCGTTGATCCTGGCTCAGGTCTTCGCGTTTGGCGGCATCTGCGGCAAATCCCGCAACGGATGTGAACGCGAAAGTTGTCGCTACGATTGCTGCGATTAATTTTTGCATGACGTCTCCTCGATGATGGTTACTGCCCCGATGGGCATAACCGGAATAACGAGCAGCGCGCACACGGCGTTGACAAACGGGCTCGCTCCACAAAATAAAGACCCGACCTCACGCAATCGTTGTAATTCGATTGTCTAAGCGTCGGTTTTTCGCGCGGGTGCGCGGTCGTAAGTGGCAAGCGAGGGGGTGGGAGGGTCGAGCCTGATAAACGGGCTTTAGCCGTATTAAAACGATTGCCTTACCTACACTCTCCGCAAGCGGGTGGAACCCTATCGTCGCCTGTCTGCTCGCGGAAAGCTTTAATTCGGGATTACATCGCTTTCAAATTCGATGCCGACGATTTGCCGTCGTTGCCCTTGGCGAGCTCGTATTCAACTTTCTGTCCGTCTTTAAGCGTGCTCATACCCGCTTTCTCGACAGCCGAAATATGCACGAACACGTCTTTTGAGCCGTCGTCGGCTTCGATGAATCCAAAACCCTTGGTTGCGTTAAACCATTTCACTGTTCCTGTAGCCACAGTCATCTCCTAGTGTAGTTAAATGCGAGCCTGGGCATGGTGCCGGATCAGACTCGCGACGCACAGTCTACTCTTGTCGGCCCCGGGCCATACGTGAATCTACGGCCTGCATGTCAGCCGCCTCGCGCGCACGTCATTGGCATGCGCCGCAAACCGACCTAAAAAGAGCCGCACCATGCTGAGCCTGATTGTATCGACTGTCGCGTATTTCATCGCGAGCCACCATATCAAGCGGTCTCTCGACAGAATTGGGGCGCCACCGGGCTTTACACGCAGCGCACTTATTTTTTGCGCCGCGGTGTTAATTGCCTATGGGGTCGCATTCATTGTGGATTGGGCCGGGGACTTCCACAGCAAGCACGCGGCGGTTTACCGCTTTAGTTTCGCTGCAACCGGCGCTCCCGGCCGCGCTTGAGCGCTTACTTTTTCACGTACCGCTGGACTCGCCAGTTCAACGTGTCGGCCGCGACGGATGCGAACGCGAATATGCAGGAAATAATTGTTTTTTCACAGGCCCGTTCTCCGCATAGAACAAGGGAAGCTTATTCGCCGCGGATGTTGGCAATTCGCGCAAGTTCGACCCACTTGGCCATTTCGTCAGCTACATACTTGCCAAGTTCAGCCGGCGTCTTGATTGCGGGCTCCGCGCCTTCGTTCACGAAACGTTTTTCAAGGTCGGGCGACTGCAGGACGACTTTAATTTCCTGATTAAGGCGATTGATGACGGCGACCGGCGTGCCGCGCGGCGAAGCGACGCCCCACCAGTTAGCGGTTTGATAACCCGGCACGCCTGCCTCGCTGATGGTCGGCACATTTGGCAGAACGCTGCTGCGAGCGGCGCTGCTGACCGCCAGAGCGCGCAATTTGCCCGACCGGATAAAGCTTGTGGTTTGAATCAGCGAGCCCATCGTCATTTGCGCCTGACCGGCAACGGTTTCGATCAGCGCCGGCGCGCCGCCTTTGTACGGCACGTGCAGCATATTGGTGCCAGTCATATGCTTGAACAGTTCCGTTGCGAAATGCCCGTTGCTGCCGACGCCGGTAGACGCGTAAACCAATTGCCCCGGCTTCGCTTTGGCGAGCGCGACCAATTCCTGGACGGTCGTCACGGGGAGACTGGGGTTGACGACGAGCACATTGGGACCTACGCCCAACATCGCAACCCACGCGAAACTTTTGAGCGGATCGAATGGCAGCTTATGAATAACCGGATTGGTCGTGAACGATGTTGAGATGACGAGCAGCGTGTATCCGTCGGGCTGCGCATTGGCGACGATTTCAGTGCCGATAATCGAATTGCCGCCCGCGCGATTGTCGACGATAACCTGCTTGCCGAGGCGCTCGCCCAAGCCCTGGGCAACTACTCGGCCGACGATATCGTTGCTGCCACCTGCGGGAAATGGCACGACCAGCCGAATAGGACGCGCCGGATAAGTTTGCGCCATTACACTTGCAACGCCGCCGAGAGCGAGCGCGGCCGACACGCCGGCTAAATGGATGCGACGCATGACGCTCCTCCTGTTTTTTGCGGCAACTCGCGCTTAAGGCAAGCTGCCGGGTTCGTATTATTTTTTGGGCGGCGCGGCGCTTTTGGCCGAGAGCATATCGAGGATACCGCGCATTGCGAGGTGGTAGCCGAAGATCCCGCAGCCGGTAACCACGGCGCGGCTCACGCGCGCAATTTCGGATTCACGGCCGCGCCGCGCCGGATTAGAGATGTGCAACTCGATGGTTGGAAAGCGCACTTGCGCTATCGCCGCCATCAGCGCCGGGTACCCGGTGGTGTATCCGGCGGGATTAATGATCGCCCCGTCGACGCCGCCGTCATGCGCGGCGTAAAACTTATTGATCACTTCGCCTTCGATATTCGAATGGAAAATGTCGATATCGATGCCCAACCCGGACGCGTACTGTCGGATATGTTGGTCGTATTCGGGCAGAGTCATGGGTCCGAACACGTCGATCTGCGCTTTGCCGCGCATGTTCATGCCGGCGCCGTGGACGATTAAAAGTTTTGGCATGCCCGATTCCCTGTGAGGTTGGCGGCGCGTAGAATTATGTCTCCGCGCTGTCAGCAAATTGTTCGACTGCAAAATTTTCGCTGCAAAAGAATAGCAGATATCCCTTGTTCGATCACGAAAGGACGCGATGCCCGCCAGTGCCCGCATGTTGACCCGTTACAACGCATGGTCCAATAAATTGATGTTCGATGCGGTCGCCGCACTGCC